>NZ_JBOBDQ010000003.1:0-187127 GCF_050586565.1 Pseudomonas sp. WC1 | reverse complement strand
CAGTTGCGCTCCCCTCGACCCATCACCTCAAAGCGCCCAGTTGCCCAGGTCGGCATCCAGCCCTTCGCCGCCCGGCACGCCATCGGCGCCCAGCGAATAGACATCAACCCGGCCATGCTCGCCGGGCATGCGGTACTGGTACGGGGTGCCCCACGGGTCTTGCGGCAGGCGGCGGATATAGCCGTCACTGCGCCAGCTGCGCGGCAGCGGTTCCTGGGTCGGCTTCTTCGCCAGCGCCGCCAGGCCCTGTTCGGTGCTGGGGAAGCGCAGGTTGTCCAGGCGGTACATGTCCAGCGCCTGCTCCAAGGTCGCGAGGTCGGCCATGACTTTCTGCTTCATGGCCTTGTCCTGGTTGCCCAGCACGCTGGGCGCGACCACGGCGATCAGCAGGCCGATGATGAAGATCACCACCATGATTTCCATCAGCGTGAAGCCCCGCTGGCGGTTACGTCGTTGCGGCATCGAAGTTCTCCTTGTCACAGTTGCAATCCCTGGTTGAGCTGCATGATCGGCAGCAGCACCGCCAGCACGATGAACAGCACCACGGCGCCCATTACCAGGATCATCAGCGGTTCGAACAGCGCCATGGCAGTGTCCACCTGGCGGGCGAAGCCGCGCTCCTGGTCGTCGGCCACCCGCTCGAGCATGTCGGCCAGGGTGCCGCTGGCCTCGCCGCTGCCGACCATGTTTACCAGCAGCGGCGGAAACTCCCCGGCGTTGTCCAGCGCCCGGTGCAGGCTGGTGCCGCCCTGCACCTGCTGGCGTACCTGCTCCATGGCTGCGCGGATTCGCCGGTTGCCGACTGTCTCGGTGGCCACCTGCAGGGCTTCGAGCAGGGCCACGCCGCTGCCGCAGAGGATCGCCAGGCTGCGTGCCAGGCGCGCGCTCTCCAGCACTTGCAGCAGCACACCGATACGCGGCAGGCGCAGCAGCAGGTCGTCGCGGCGCAGGCACCAGTGCGGCTTGCGCAGCAGCCAGCCGCCCAACAGCGCGGCCAGGATCGCCAGTGCCAGCAGATAGGGGCCGGCCTGCACCAGCCCCTGGCTCAAGCCGATCAGTAGCGACGTGATGAACGGCAGGCTCTGCCCGGAGTGGGCGAACTGCTCGGTGAGCTTGGGCACCACGAAGGTCATCAGGCCGACCACCACGGCCAGTGACACGCCCATCAGCACCGCCGGGTAGATCAGCGCGGTGCGTGCCTTGTGGCGCTGGCGCTGGACCTGTTCGAGATGGTCGGCCAGACGGCTCAGCACCTGGCCAAGGCGTCCGGAGCGCTCGCCGGCCTCGACCAGCGCGCAATACAAACCGGTGAACGGCGCGCCCTGTCGCGCCAGGCTACGCGCCAGCCCCAGGCCCTCGGCGAGGGAGCCGCGCAAGGCCACCAGCACCGCGTGCAAGGCCGGCTGGCGTAGCTGCCGCTCCAGTGTGGCAAGGGCATCGACCAGGGGGATGCCAGCGCCAACCAAGGTCGCCAGTTGGCGGGTCAGCTCGCACAGTTGGCCACGGGTCAGGCGCTGACGACCGGGCTGTGCGCTATCGTGGCGTTGCAAGTGCCGGGCGAACAGGCCCTGCTCGCGCAGCAATTGCCGCGCATGGCGCTCGCTGTCGGCCTGCACGCTGGCCTTGTGCGCCTTGCCGGCAAGATCCACGGCCTGGTAGCGATAGGTCGGCATGGCTAACCCTGCACCACGCGCAGCACTTCGGCCAGGCTGGTCTCGCCCCGGGCCAGGCAATCGCGGGCCTCAGCCACCAGGCTTTGCCGGCGTCCATCCAGGTAGGCCTGCATGGCCAGTTCGCTCTCGCCGTCGTAGAGCAAGGCAACCAGCCCGGCGTCCAACTCGATGAATTCGTACAGCCCCAGCCGGCCGACATAGCCGCTGCCCTGGCAGTGCTCGCAGCCGACCGGGTGATAGCTTTCGCGCAGGCTGCCCAGCTCCGGCCACAGTTCACGCTCGGCGCTTTGCAGCGGCTGCGCCACCGCGCAGGTGCACAGGCGCCGCACCAGGCGCTGGGCCAGCACGCCACGCAGGCACGAGGCAATCAGGAACGGCTCGATGCCCATGTCGCGCAGGCGGGTCACCGCACCGACGGCACTGTTGGTGTGCAGGGTCGACAGTACCAGATGCCCGGTGAGGCTGGCCTGCACGGCGATCTGCGCAGTCTCCTGGTCGCGGATCTCGCCCAGCATGATCACGTCCGGGTCCTGGCGCAGGATGGCGCGCAAGCCACTGGCGAAGGTCAGCCCGGCACGCGGGTTGATGGCGGTCTGGCCGATGCCGGCGATGGCGTATTCCACCGGGTCCTCGACGGTGAGGATATTGCGGCTGCCGTCATTCAGGCTGTTGAGGCTGGCGTACAGCGTGGTGGTCTTGCCCGAGCCGGTGGGGCCGGTGGACAGCACAATGCCATTGGGCCGTGCCAGGCAACCACGCAAGCCGCGCAGCACGGCGGCAGGCATGCCCAGGTTGTCCAGCGCCAGCAGGCTGGCCTGCTTGTCGAGCACGCGCATCACCACCCGCTCACCATGGATACCGGGCAAGGTCGAGACCCGCACATCCACCTCGCGCCCGGCGGCGCGCAGAGTGATGCGGCCATCCTGGGGCTGGCGCTTCTCGGCGATATCGAGCCGCGCCATGACCTTGATCCGCGACACCAGCATCGCCGACAACGCCCGTGGCGGGCGCAGCACCTCGCGCAGGTGGCCGTCGATGCGCAGGCGCACCACCAGGCTCTGCTCGAAGGTCTCGATATGGATATCCGAAGCGCGCAGGCGCAGCGCCTGGCCGAACAGGCCATTGATCAGGCGGATCACCGGTGCTTCGTCATCGCTTTCCAGCAGGTCCTCGATGCGCGGCATCTCGCTCATCAGGCTGTCCAGGTCGACTTGCTCGCCGATGCCTTCGATCAAGGCCTGGTTCGCCGCCTCGCCAGCCTGGTAAAGCTGGCCGAGGCGCTCGTCGAAGCTCGCACTGTCGAGCTGCTCGACGCCCACCGGCTGGCCATGCACGCGCAGCAGTTCCTGCAATTGGTCACTGTCGGCGTCGCCGCGCAACCACAAATGCCAGCCGTTTTCAGCCGGTGCCATTGCCACCCCGCTCTGCCGTGCCAGGCGATAGGGCAGCATCACCAGTCACCGCCTTCCAGACGTGCCCGGCTGGCGGGGAACACTTGCAGCAACGGCAGGCCCTCGGCCAGCGCCGGCAGTTTGAGCGGAGTGTTCTGCTGCAGGCTCTGGTACTTCTGCTGGCTGATCCCGGCCAGGCTCTCGCCGTCACGCAGGATGCGCGGGCGAATGAACACCATCAGGTTCTGCTTGGTGTTCTTGCTGGCGTCGGAACGGAACAGCCGGCCCAGGTAGGGAATATCACCCAGCAGTGGTACACGCTGATTGCTGGTAGCCAGCTCGTCGCTGATCAGCCCGCCGAGGATCACCAGGCCGTTGTCCTCGACCATGACCTTGGTCTTGATCTCGCGCTTGTTGGTGATCACATCGCTAGCGGCGCTGGAGTCGGCGATCGACGACACCTCCTGGACGATGTCCAGGCGCACGCTGTCGTCGATGCTGATCTGCGGTTTGATGCGCAGCTTCACCCCGACTTCCTTGCGCTCGATGGTCTGGTAGGGGTTGGCGTTGTTCTGGGTGACGGAGCCGGTGACGAACGGCACCTCCTGGCCCACCAGGATCGACGCCTCGGCATTGTCCAGGGTCAGCAGGGTCGGCGTGGACAGCAGGTTGAAACCGCTCTTGCCCTTGAGTGCGTTGACCAGCATGGCGAAGTTGAAGCCACCACCGATATGGCCGATGCCGGCGGTGGCGCCGGTGGTGGCCGAAAGCAGCTTGCCGAGTTTCTCGTTGTCGCCGCTGCTGGCGGCCCCGGCGATGCTGGCGATGTTCACCCCGTTGCCGCCGAAATTGACGATGCCGGCGCCGAACTTCTCGTCGGCGAACAGCCACTGCACGCCCAGTTCCTGGGCGCTGCTGTCGGAGACCTCGGCGATGATCGCCTCGACCACTACCTGCGCCCGGCGAATGTCCAACTTCTCGACGATACTGCGGTAGGCGGCCAGTTCGCTGTCCGGGCCGACCATCACCACGGCGTTGGTGCCCTCCTCGTACTCCAGGCGAATGCCCGAGTCGCTGGCCGCCGGCACCGGCGCATCCTTGCCCTCGCCTTCCGCCGCCGGCACCGTGCCAGCCTGGCTCAGGCCGCGCAGCACCTTGACCACTTCGGCGGCATTGGCGTGGCGCAGATAGATGACCTGGGTGTTGCTGCTGCGCAGACTGTCGCTGGGCCGGTCGAGCTGCACCAGCAGCGCCCGCACCCGCTCCCGGCTGTCGGCGCTGCCGCGCACCAGCAGCGCATTGCTGCGCGGGTCGGCAACCACCTGGGCGCTGTCGGCGCCCTGCTCGCGGGCCAGCAGGCGGGTCACCAGGCCAGCGGTGTCGGCAGCGCTGGCATGCTTGAGCGGCATCACCTGCAACGGCTCGTCGCTGACCTGGTCGAGCTGGCGCAGCAGGCTGTCGATGCGCTCCAGGTTACTGCGCCAGTCGGTGACCACCAGCAGGTTGGCCGCCGGATACGGGGTGATCACCCCGACCCGTGGGTCGATCAGCGGCTTGAGAATGCCGAGCATCTGCTCACTGGCGGCGTTGCGCACATTGAACACGCGGGTGGCCACGCCGTCGCTGCCTTCGGCCTTCTTGCCCGCGGTTTCCACCGGCACCGGCTCCAGGCGCGCGGCCTGGTCGGGCACGATCTTCACGCTGCCGTTGGGCAGGTCCACGGCCGCGAAGCCCTGGGCGCGCAGCTGGGCAAGGAAGATGTCGTAGATAGCGTCGGCGTCGTGGCGATCGACCGTGCGCACGGTGACCTTGCCCTGCACCCGGGGGTCGACGATGAAGGTGGTGCCGGTGATGCGCGACACGCTGTCGATGAACTCACCGAGCTCGGTATCGACGAAGTTCACCTCGTACAGCGGCGTGCCGTCGTCGGCGAAGACTTCCACCTCTTCGGCCCGGGCCAGGGACATGCCGAGCATCAGCAGCCCAGCCAGACAGTACCTTGCGATCATCATTCATCCTTGGCGCTTGAAGCCGATCACGGCGGGGCGTGGTGGCCAGGGCAGGCGCTCGCGCCGCCCGTTGTTGTCGAAGATCAGGCCATCGGCGTCGATGTCCTGCAGCACGATGCCCGGTGCCAGGCGCTGGCCACGGCCGAGGGTGCGCACTTGTTGGCCATGGCGCAGTACCACCACGCTGGCCGACAGCGGCTGGGCCTTGAGCCCGCCCAGGTAGGCCAGGGGCAGGCGGGTGAGCGGGATGCGCCCGTCATCGACAGGCGTCTGCCAGTGCTCGGCCAACAAGCCTGGCAACGGTGCCGGCGCCGGTGCCGGCGCATTGGCCGGTTGCGGCTGGCGGCTGAGCAGCAGCACGCACTGCGCCGCCAGCCAGCCGGTGAGGGTCAGCAACGCGAAGCTGAAAAGACGCGAGATCACGCGGCCACCTGGTGCGGGTGCCAGCCAGGGTGGCCCTGCACGTAGCGCACGGCCGGCAGTTGCAAGGGAGCCAGGGCCCAGCCCGGCGCCTGGCGGGTCAGCCAGGCTTCGAGGGTCTGCCACAAGGGCGCGCCGGCCTGGGCATCGAAGTGCAGGCCAAAGGTGCGGCACAGGCCCTCGACGGGTTGCAGGCCGATGATGCGCTTGCCGTTAGGGCTGTAGTTGACCTGCCAGTCCTGGCTCTGCCAGCGCGGCAGGTCCTGGCTGTTGTCCAGCAGCAACGGGTCGCCGAACAGCTGCTCGGCGGCGTTCTCCAGCACCTGCTCGACCTGGCGCGCCGGGGCCTCGACCACCGGTGCGGCGTAACCACCGGTCAGGCTTATGAGGTGCTCACGGGTGATCGACTCGCCCGCTGTCAGCGGGTAGTCGTAGCGCAGGCCGGGCAGCAGCACCGGCATGCTCGAATCATCGGCCAGGGCATGGTGCAACAGGCGGTCCCAGCTGCCGCCACGGGTATCACGGCGCCACAATGCTTCAGGGGCACGCGCCAGCGGCTGGTCAAGCCAGGCGGCATGACCGCTGCGCTGGCGTTGCAGTTCGCTGCGCAATTGGCTGGCACGGGCCAGGGCCTGCGGTGCGAGGCTGTGCTCGAAGGCCGGGAAGAACCGCGCCTCGAACTGCCATTGGCCGCCTGCCTGGCGGCAGCGCAGGCGAAACGCGCCACTGGCCCGGCAACCGGCGAACAGCACCGGTACCCGGCGGCCGCTGGCTTGGGTGGCCAGCACCGGCGCCGGCCACAGGTCCTGGCCACGGGCACACAGCAGCACATCCACCTCGGGTATGCGCTCGGCCAACCACAAGCCCGGGCCGGTGCCGACATCCGCCAGCGCCACCACCAGGTCGGCCTCGCGCCGGGCTTGCTGGAAGCTCGGTTGCAAGGATTGGTACCACTGTTTCAGGGAGGCTTTCTGGTCCTGGGCGTAGGGGTCGGTGACGCCGACCACTGCGATGCGCACACCGCCACGCTGGAACACCTGCAGCCCCTTGACGCCCAGCGCCTTGCCCTGGGCATCGGCCAGCCCGGCGCCGAGGGTAATCGAGGAGGACTGCCGATAGAGCCCGGCACTGCGCTGCGGCCACAGCACACGCTCATCACTGCTGACCCGCGCTTCGCTGCCCAGCAGTTGGCTGCCCTGCACACCGCTTTCGCCCTGGGTGAGGTAGGCCAGGCCGCTGCCGTTCCAGCATTGGCCGTTCTCCAGGGTCAGGCACTGTTCGCTACCGGCCTCGCGCCGCAGCTGTTCGAGCAGCGCGGCCAATACTGCATAACCTCCAGTATGGGCCTGGCCGGCAAGGCCAGCATCGAGCAACGGCGCCAGCGCCGGCTGCCCGGCGCTGGCATTCGGCCCGCTCATCCAGGGTGCACGGCCCAGGTGGCTGACCGGGCCCAGGCGTGTGGCCGGCACAACGGCCTGGCCCGGTTGGCGGGCGTCGAGGGTGTCGGCGACATACAACAGGTCCAGCGCCCGATCGGCCCCGCCACGCGGCAGGGGCAAAGCCGAGCAGGCGCCGAGCAACGGTGCCAGGGCACCGACACCCATCCAGCTGATCACTTCGCGCCTGCTCGCCATCGACTCCGCCATCCCTGTTCACGTAGGGCTCCGGATATTGCGGCGCTTGCGTGACAGTTTGATGGCAGAAAACCGACGTTAATTCCAAAACAGCGCAGGTTAACGCTTTAGTAATAGCGGTGAGTTTTAAAGGCTCTTTAACAAATCTGACAATCAATCATCATACTTGCCCTCTACAGTCGCGGTTTCCTTCAACTCAGCCAAAAAAAGGACACCCTGATGAGTCGAGATACCGGCGATAACCTGGACCGCAACCAGAGCGGCAACCTGCCGATGGCCAGTGTCATGGACACTTACCTGAGCCGTCGCTCCGTGGTGCGCGGCAGCCTCGGCGCGGCCATCGCCATGATCGCCGGTGCCGGCCTGACCGGTTGCTTCGACAGCGGCGGCGGCTCGGATCACGACGATCCAGCGCCGCAGCCGGAGAAACCCAAACTCAAGCTGGGCTTCAACTCCATCGCCGGCTCGCGCACCGACGCCTGCGTGGTCGCCGCCGGCTACAGCGCCTACGTGCTGGCCCCTTGGGGCACGCCGCTGAACGCCACCGCCAACCCATGGAAGGCCGACGGCAGCAACACCTCCACCGACCAGGCCAACGCCATGGGCATGCACCACGACGGCATGCACTTCTTCCCCATCAACGGCAGCTCCAGCGATGGCCTGCTGGCGATCAACTTTGAATACATCGACACCGCCGCCCTGCACCCGGCCGGCCCCACCACCGTCGCCGGCAAGCGCCCGGTCGAAGAGGTGCGCAAGGAGATCAACGCCCACGGCGCCGGCGTGGTGCGCATCAGCAAGGTCGCCGGGCGCTGGCAGGTGGTCGACAACGACCCGCTCAACCGCCGCTTCACCACCGTCTCGCTGATGGATATCGCAGGCCCGATGCGCGGCACCGACCACGTCAAGACCAAGTTCTCGCCCACCGGCACCCAGTGCCGCGGCACCAACAACAACTGCGGCAACGGCTACACCCCGTGGGGCACCTACCTGACCTGCGAAGAGAACTGGCCCGGCATCTTCGTCAACAAGGGTGTGCGCCCGGCCGACCAGGTGCGCATCGGCGTCTCTTCGAGCAGCGGCCAGTACAAGTGGGAAACCGCGGCGGGTGATGCCAGCGAAGTGGCCGGCGAATTCGCCCGCTTCGACATCACCCCCAGCGGCGCCAGCGCCACCGACGACTTCCGCAACGAAGCCAGCACCTATGGCTACATTGTCGAGATCGACCCGTACACTAACAACACCCTGGCGGTGAAGCGCACCGCCCTGGGCCGCTTCCGCCACGAAGGCTGCTGCCCGGGCCTGCCGGTGGCCGGCAAGCCGCTGGTCTGGTACACCGGCGACGACTCCAACAACGAATACCTGTACAAGTTCGTCTCCGACGCGCTGTGGGACCCGGCCGACGCCAATCCGGCCGACCGCCTGGCCACCGGCGCCAAGTACATGGACAAAGGCAAGCTGTATGTCGCCCGCTTCGATGCCAACGGCACCGGCGCCTGGCTGCTGCTCGACGTGACCACCCCGACCACCGCCGGCAGCACCCTGGGCGCGCAGTTCGGCGACCTGCCGGGCATCATCCTCAACACCCGTGGCGCTGCCGACGCCGTGGGCGCCACGCCCATGGACCGCCCCGAGTGGACCGCCGTCAACCCGCTCAACGGCGATGTCTACCTGACCCTGACCAACAACAGCGCGCGCACCGCGGCCAAGGTCGACGCGGCCAACCCGCGCGGGCCGAACCGCCACGGCCACATCATCCGCTGGCACGACAGCGACGACCACAAGACCTTCACCTGGGACATCTTCGTGTTCGGCGCCAACGCCGCCGGTGCGCCAGACATCAACCGCTCGGGCCTGACCGAACTGAACCAGTTCGCCAGCCCCGACGGCATGAGCTTCGATAGCCGCGGCGTACTGTGGTTCGAGACCGACAACGGCGAAGCCACCCTGACCAGCTACACCAACGACCAGGTGCTGGCAGTGATCCCCACCGACCTGGTGGACGCCAACGGCAAGCAGGTCCCGGTCAACGCCACCAACCAGGTGGACCTGCGCCGCTTCTTCGTCGGGCCGAATGGCTGCGAGGTGACGGGGATTGCCTTCACCCCGGACAACAAGACCATGTTCGTCAACATCCAGCACCCGGACAACTGGCCAAGCACCGACAAGGCCACCGACGTCACGCCGGCCGGCACCTCGGTGCGGCCACGGGCTTCGACGGTGGTGATCCAGCGTAATGATGGCGGGGAGATCGGCACCGTCTGATCGATCAGCTTTCACCTCAATCGCGGGACAAGTCGCATCGGTACGCCGATGCGACTTGTCCCGCGATTTTTTCTACCAGGCCACCGCCTCCCTGCCCCTGACCCGCACCTGCTGCGCCGGCACCCGCGCATGCCATTGCACCACGCCCAGCGCCTCGATCTGGAACTGGCTGCGCAGCGTGCGCCCCTCTTCCTCGAACGACAGCTGCAGGACGAAATGGCCGCTGTTGAGCAGCAACCCTTCGCTTAGCCGGGCGAAGGTCTCGTCATCCACCGCCCCCAGCGCCTGGCGCAAGGCCGCGGCATCGACATACCCGGCCGCCGGGCGGCCACTGATCACACGGCTGAGCATCGAACGGGAAAACCGTCCTTCGTACATCGCCTCCAGCAACGGCAGGTGTTCCAACCCCAGGGCATTGGCATTGAGCCGCCAGCCGCTGGTCGACGGCAGCGCGCAGAGCATTCGATAGCGGCCTTGCCGACCACTGTCCGGCTCCAGCAGCAGGTTCAGCTCACTGGTGTCGAGCATCGGCTGGTTGGCCGCCAGTCGCGGTGGTTGCTGGCGCAGGTACTGGGCGCTCTCGGCGCCCTGCAGGCGGGCATCGCTGTCGGCATCCAGCCAGTCGGCCAGGGCATCGACCAGCCGTTCGGCAGCCATGTCATCGCCCAACAGCTGGCGCAACTGGCGCTCGGCCCGTGGGCCATCCTCCCCCAGCAGGGCGTTGACGTTGAAGCAGCTGTTCTGGTCGATCACCCGCAACTGTGCCTTGCCGGCACCAAAATCATAGGCCAGCGGCTGCCCACGCAGGGCCTGCCAGAACAGCGGGCTGGCGCGCCAGGCCGGATCACGCAGGGCCTGGGAGGCGTAGGCCAGCCCCGCCTGCTCCATGGCCCGCACCTGCACCCGCTGGTGCAGCAGCCGCACCGCGTCCACCTGGCGCCGGCCATCCTCCACCAGCCAGGCCAGCCCCGCTGCGAGCATCGCCAGTACCACCAGCACCATCAGCAGTGCCGCGCCCTGTTGTCGCCTACGCCCCATCCCTGTCTTCCCGTGGCCGCTGAAAAGCGCCAGTCAACACGCCAGTTGTTGCAGGCAGATGGCAGTCATGTGCCCGTCATCTGCGCAGGGCAGGATTGGCCTTCCTTTTTCTTTGACCTGACAGGAGTGGTCTTACATGGGTGGCATTGGAATCTGGCAATTGGTGATCGTGCTGTTGATCGTCTTCCTGCTGTTCGGCACCAAGCGTCTCAAGGGGCTGGGCGGTGATGTCGGCGAGGCGATCCAGGGCTTTCGCAAGTCCATGGGCGGCACTGCCGACAACACTGTCGAGCAACAGCCGCAGGTGCTGAACAATCAGCCGGTGCAGCAGACGCAAACGGATCGTCAGGCCTGATGTTCGAGATCGGCTTCACCGAACTGCTGTTGGTGGGCATCGTCGCGCTGCTGGTGCTCGGCCCCGAGCGCCTGCCGGTGGCGGCGCGGACCCTGGGCCGTGGGCTGGGCCAGGCCCGTCGGGCACTGAATGCGTTGAAGGCGCAGGTGGAACGGGAGATCGACATGCCCGCCCTGGATGCCGCGCCGTTGCAGCGCCTGGAGCAGGAGCTGCGCCAGGGCATCCAGCTCGACGCGACGCCGGCCAATGACCCGACACCAGTCGCCCATGCCAAGGAGAGCGCTTGATGTCCCTCGCTCTCGACCAGGCGACGCGCATGCCACTGACCGATCACCTGCGCGACCTGCGCAAGCGCCTGGTGCGCTGCCTGCTGGTGATCGCGCTGGTGTTCTGCGGGCTGTTCCCCTTTGCCCAGACGCTGTACACGCACATTTCCGAACCGCTGCGCCGTTACCTCCCCGAAGGCGCCAGCATGATCGCCACCAGCGTCACCTCGCCGTTTCTTGCGCCGTTCAAGCTGACGGCGATGTGCGCGCTGTTCGTCGCCATGCCGCTGCTGCTGCACCAGGCCTGGGGCTTCATCGCCCCGGGGCTGTACCGCCGTGAACGGCGCATCGCCCTGCCCCTGCTGGTGTCGAGCATCGTGCTGTTCTACAGCGGCATGGCGTTCGCGTTCTTCCTGGTGTTCCCGATGATGTTCGGTTTCTTCGCCAGCGTAACCCCGGACGGGGTGGCGATGATGACCGACATCGGCCTGTACCTGGACTTCATCCTGGCGCTGTTTTTGGCGTTCGGCCTGGCCTTCGAGATCCCGGTGGCGACCTTCATCGTGGTCTGGGCGGGGCTGACCGACGTGGCCACGCTGCGACGCAGCCGGCCTTATGTGATCGTCGGCTGCTTCGTGGTGGGGATGATCCTGACGCCGCCGGATGTGTTTTCCCAGACCATGCTGGCGGTGCCGATGTGGGTGCTGTTCGAGGTGGGATTGCTGGCGTGTGGGTTGGTGCGGCGGGCGGAGTAAAAGGCAGGAGCCATTACTTGGTCGGGTGGCAGCCGTACTCGGAGTGAGAACCGGTCACGAAGAAAACCGATCAGGCAAGGCCTGCCCGCCTACGGCTGCCATGGCAGAGCAGCGATCTTCGTTATACGGACTCTCACGCCCGATTAAGGTGGCAGCCATGAACGGGGGGAGAATCCGGGGCACAAGAAACCCGGTCAGACCGAAGTCTGCCCGTGCACGGCTGCCATGAAGGGACTGCCGAAAAACCTGTACTCCAGGATTCTCACATCCTGGTCACCAAATCTGGCGACCAGGTGAAGTTATCCCTGGGGTCTTTCCCCGACAACGCAGCAGCTTCCGGCAAGCACGTAGGATAGTTCCCACGCATTTCTGGCTGAAGCATTTGGTTTCAAGTTCGGAAATGTCCGACAGGAGATTGGGGGGACGGGGCGTTCATCGATAGGAGGGCTACGCCTGTGAGACCGAGCGCCGCCCGCGCGGCGCATCGCGGATGAATCCGCTCCTACATTTGTTGCAACGTGGCCACGCCTGATAGGCCATGGTTGTAAGCCTTGTGCGCTGGACGCGATGTTTCGGCGGGCATTGCTGCCGCCCCACCTGTCTCAAGCCTTGCGCCAAGGCTGGCAACCACGGCCTGACAGGTTCGGCACGTTTCAACAAATGTAGGAGCGGATTCATCCGCGATGCGCCGCGCGGGCGGCGCTCGATCTCATAGGCGCCAAATATCTATCGACATACATCCCTATCGACACACCAATCCAGACCAGTGGTATTGACCTGGTATTAAAGTGGTATTAATTTTCATCCCACAACAATATCGGACACCGCCCATGCGTCCTCTAACCGCCCTGCGCCCCGACGACACCAGCGCCACCCCGCTCTACCTGCAGCTGGCACGCAACCTGGAGCAGGCCATCCACGCCGGCCAGTGGACCGCCGACCAGGCCCTGCCCTCGGAGCGCACCCTCAGCGAAACCCTGGACATCTCCCGGGTCACCGCGCGCAAGGCCCTGGAAGTCCTGCTCGAACAAGGCCTGATCCAGCGCATCCAGGGCTCCGGTACCTTCATCACGCCACGCCTCGAACAACCCCTGTCACGCCTGTCGAGCTTCAGCGAAATGCTGCGCATGAAAGGCTTCGTGCCCAGCTCGCAGTGGCTGGAGCGCAGCATCGGCACGCCGAGCAGCGACGAACTGATCCGCCTCGGCCTGTCGCCCACCGACCAGGTGGCCCACCTCAAGCGCCTGCGCAAGGCCGACGACATCGTCATGGCGGTGGAGGTCAGCACCCTGCCCGCCCGCCTGCTCGGCGACCCGCAGGCCATCGGCGATTCGCTGTACCAGCACCTCGACCAACTCGGCCGCCCGGTGGTCCGCGCCCTGCAACATATCCGCGCGATCAACGCCAGCGACGAACTGGCCGCCCAGGTGGGCATCGCCCCCGGCACCGCCATGCTGCTGATGACCCGCATCGGCTACCTCGACGACAACACCGCCATCGAGCTGACCGACACCTACTGCCGCAACGACTACTACGACTTCGTCGCCGAACTGCGACGCTGACCGGAGCCCCCATGGACATCGCCAACATCCTCACCCCCGACGGCTGGGTGCGCGGACAACTGCACCTCGAAAACGGCCGCATACAGGCGATCGAGGGCACGCCGTGCGACCCGCTGACCAACGACCTGCCCTACCTGTTGCCCGGTTTCATCGACCTGCATGTGCACGGCGGCGGTGGCAGCGACATCATGCAAGGCGGTGAGGCCTTCGCCACCATCGCCCGCACCCATCGGCGCTTCGGCACCACCTCGCTGCTGGCCACTACCATGACCGCACCACGCGAGGAACTGGCCCGCGTGCTGGGCGAACTGGGCGCGCACCTCAAGCAACCGCGCCAGGGCGCGCGCATTCTCGGCGTGCATCTGGAAGGCCCGTACATCAATCCCGGCAAGCTCGGCGCACAGCCGAACTTCGCCCACCAGGCGCTACTCGACGAGGTCGAGGAATACCTGGCCCTGGCACCGATCAAGGTCATCACCATCGCCCCGGAAATCGCCGGGCACCTGCCGCTGATCCAGGCCTTGAGCCAGCGCGGCATCCGCCTGCAGATCGGCCACACCCTGGGCAGCTACGAGGAAGGCGTGGCGGCGCTGGAAGCCGGCGCCAGCAGCTTCACCCACCTGTACAACGCCATGAGCCCGCTGCACCACCGCGAGCCGGGCATCGTCGGCGCGGCCCTGGCCCACGCCCGCTACGCCGAGCTGATCCCCGACCTGCTGCACGTGCACCCCGGGGCGATCAAGGTGGCCCTGCGCGCGATCCCGTGCCTGTACTGCGTCACCGACTCCACTGCCGCCGCCGGCATGCCCGACGGCGAATACCGCCTGGGCAGCCACACCGTGACCAAGTGCCTGGGCGGCGTGCGCCTGCCCGACGGCACCCTGGCCGGCAGCACCCTGACCATGGACCAGGCCCTGCGCAACCTGGTGAAGATCGGCCTGCCCCTGGCCGAGGCCTCCGCGCGCCTGTCCCGCTACCCCGCCGATTACCTCGGTATCGCCGACCGTGGCCGCCTGCAACCGGGCGCCTGGGCCGACGCGGTGCTGCTCGATCGCCAACTGAACCTGACCGCCGTGATGGTCGAAGGAGAAACCGCATGAGCTCAAGGATGCTCGAAGAAGCCCGCAGCTGCGCCGATGTCGTCGAACGACAGAACCAGGCGCTGGACCCGCGCCTGGAAACCCTGAGCGAACAGCTGCGCCGGCTCGACCCGCAGGTGGCGCTGACCGTGGCCCGCGGCAGTTCGGATCACGCCGCCAGTTACTTCGCCTATGTCGCCATGCAGCAACTCGGCCTGCCAGTGGCCTCGCTGCCGATGTCGGTGGTGACCTTGCAGCAGGCGCCGCTGCGGGTGCGCGGCCAGGTGGCGCTGGGCTTCTCGCAGTCGGGGCAGAGCCCGGACCTGGTCGACAGCCTGCGTCGCCTGAACCAGTGCGGCGCGACCACCGTGTCGCTGGTCAATGCCGAGGGCTCGCCGCTGGAGCAGGCCTGCCAGCACCACCTGCCGCTGGGCGCCGGCCCCGAGCTGTCGGTGGCGGCGACCAAGAGCTTCGTCGCCACCCTGAGCGCCAGCGCCCGCCTGGTCGCCCATTGGTGCCAGGACCGCGCCCTGCTGGCAGCCGGCCTTGCCCTGCCCGCGCAATTGCGTGAAGCCGCCGCCCAGGACTGGAGCCCGGCCCTCGACACCTTGCGCGATGCCGAACGGCTGATGGTGATCGGCCGTGGCGCCGGCTTTGCCATCGCCCAGGAAGCGGCGCTCAAGCTCAAGGAAACCTCGGTGATCCAGGCCGAGGCCTTCAGCAGCGCCGAGGTGCGCCACGGCCCCATGGCGCTGATCGACGCCCAGTACCCGCTGCTGGTGTTCGCCCCGCGCGGCGTCGAGCAGGCCGGCCTGCTGCAACTGGCCGCCGACATGCGCCAGCGCGGCGCTCATGTGCTGCTGGCGGCGCCGGCCGATATCGCCGGGCGCGACCTCACCCTGAGCTGCGCCGAACACCCGGCCCTGGACCCGCTGCTGGCGATCCAGAGCTTCTACGTCATGGCCGCGGCCCTGGCCGAGGCCCGTGGCCTCGACCCCGACCAGCCGCGCCACCTGAGCAAAGTGACCTGCACGCAGTGAAGCCGCGAGGAACAACGCATGCCCGACAATAACAAGATCATCCTCCATGCCCCGCTCGCCGGACCGCTGGTGCCGCTGGAGCAAGTGCCGGACCCGGTGTTCAGCAGCGCCACCCTCGGTGACGGCGTCGCCATTGACCCACTCAACGACGTGCTGCACGCCCCGTGTGCCGGCGAGGTGGTGCAACTGGCCCGCACCGGCCACGCGCTGACCCTGCGCGCAACCAACGGCGCGGAAATCCTCCTGCATATCGGTGTCGACACCGTGCAACTGCAGGGCTGTGGTTTCTCGCCGTTGGTGGCGCTGGGCGACCAGGTCAGCCAAGGCCAGCCGCTGGTGCGCTTCGACATGGACCAAGTGGCGCAGCACTGTGTCAGCCTGGTTACGGTGATGCTGATCAGCAATGGCCCAGGCTTTGGCCTGAAGCGACTGGAGGCAGGCAATGCGCAGCTCGGCGCGGCGCTGCTGGAGGTCGACGCCACGGGTCGTGAAGCGAATGCCCGGCCGGTCAGCCATGAAAGCGCGCGCGGTCATGCCCGGGTCGCTCATCACGGTGGCCTGCACGCCCGCCCCGCCGCCTTGCTGCGCCAGACTGCGCAAGGTTTCCAGAGCCGCGCCATGCTGCGCTTCGCCGAGCGCGAGGCCGACCTCGACAGCCTGGTGGCGGTCATGGGCCTGGGTGTTGGCGAAGGTGCCGAAGTCGAACTGATCTGCACCGGGCCGGACAGCCAGGCCGCGCTGCAGGCGTTGATCGCCGCCGTGCAGACGGCCTCGGTAGGTGAGCGCCATGCCGCGCATGCGCCAACCAGCACCACCATGGCCAAGCCCGCTGCCGGGCCCGGCATGCTTACCGGTGTCTGCGCCGCCCCCGGCCTGGCCCAAGGGCCACTGGCCCGGCTGGACGGGGTCAGCCTGCCGCCCGACAACGGCGACAACGACCCCGCCGCACAGCACCAGGCGTTGAACACGGCCTTGGCCGAAGTGCGCCACGCCATCGACCGCGACTGGCGCCACCTGCCGCGCGGCCAGGAGGACGCGGCGGCGATCCTCGAGGCACACCTGGCCTTGCTCGACGATCCGGCCCTGCTCGGTGACGCCCGCCAGCATATCGCCAACGGCGTCGCCGCCAGCCATGCCTGGAGCCGTGCCATCGATGCCCAATGCCAGATCCTGCGTAGCCTGGGCAACCCGTTGCTGGCCGAGCGCGCCAACGACCTGTACGACCTGCAGCAGCGTGTTCTGCGGGCCTTGCTTGGTGAAACCCGGCAACTGCGCCTGCCGCCCTCGGCCATTGTCGTCGCCCATGAACTGACGCCCTCCGACCTGCTGCTACTCGCCCGCCATGAGGTCGCCGGGCTGTGCATGGCCGCTGGCGGCGCCACCTCGCACGTCGCCATCCTTGCCCGCGCCCGCGGCCTGCCGTGCCTGGTGGCCGTAGGCGAAGCGCTGCTGGAACTGCCCACCGGCACGCCGCTGGTGCTGGACGCCGACTTGGGCCGCCTGGAAACCGAGGCTGATGCGCAGCGCCTGGCCGAGGTGCAGCGTCATGTGCAACAGCGCCGCGAAACCCGCCAGCGCCAGCAGGCCGCCGCCCAGCAGAGCGCCCGCACCCGTGATGGCCAAGTGATCGAGGTCGCTGCCAATGTCGCCAGTGCCGAGGAAGCCGCCGAGGCCCTGGCCCAAGGTGCCGACGGCATCGGCCTGCTGCGCAGCGAGTTCCTGTTCATCGACCGCCCCACCGCGCCGGACGAGACGGAGCAGCGCAGCGCCTACCAGGCCGTGCTTGATGCCATGGGCGAGCGTCCGGTGATCATCCGTACCATTGATGTAGGCGGCGACAAGCAGCTCGACTACCTGCCCCTGCCGGCCGAGGCCAACCCGGTGCTGGGCCTGCGCGGCATCCGCCTGGGCCAGGTGCGCCCGGAGTTGCTTGACCAGCAGTTGCGCGCGCTGCTGCAAGTCAGCCCGCAACAGCGTTGCCGGATCATGCTGCCGATGGTGACCGAAGTCGACGAGCTGATCGCCATCCGCCAGCGCCTGGACCGGCTGGCCGGCGAGCTGGGCATCGCGCAACGCGCCGAGCTGGGGGTGATGATCGAAGTCCCCGCCGCGGCGCTGCTCGCCGAGCGCCTCGCCGAACACGCGGACTTCTTCTCCATCGGCACCAACGATCTGTCCCAGTACACCTTGGCCATGGACCGCGACCACGCCGGCCTGGCTGCGCGGGTGGATGCCTTGCACCCCGCCTTGCTGCGCCTGATCGAGCTGACCTGCCAGGGCGCGGCGAAGCACGGGCGCTGGGTCGGCGTGTGCGGCGCGCTGGCCTCCGACCCGCTGGCCACGCCGGTGCTGGTCGGGCTTGGGGTGGCCGAGCTGTCGGTCAGCGCGCCGCAGATCGGCGAGATCAAGGCGCAGGTGCGCCAGCTCGATGCCACCGCCTGCCGCCGCTTCAGCCAAGGCCTGCTGGGCTTGTCCAGCGCCGCCGCGGTGCGCCAGGCCTGCCGCGACTTCACCGCCCAGTCCCACGCCCAACCGGCCGCCGCCGCGGCCCTACAACAATAATCGGAGCGCACCATGTACCAGCACTTCATCCAGGGCCTGCAACGGCTCGGCCGCGCCTTGATGCTGCCCATCGCCATCCTGCCCATCGCCGGCCTGCTGCTGCGCCTGGGCGACACCGACCTGCTCGACATCGCCCTGGTGCACGACGCAGGGCAAGCGATCTTCGCCAACCTGGCGCTGATCTTCGCCGTCGGCATCGCCGTGGGCTTCGCCCGCGACAACAACGGCACCGCCGGCCTGGCCGGGGCCATCGGCTACCTGGTGCTGGTGGCGACGCTGAAGGTGATCGATGCGAAGATCGACATGGGCATGCTCGCCGGGATCATCTGCGGTCTGCTCGGCGGTGGCCTGTACAACCGCTTCAAGGACATCCAGCTGCCGGACTACCTGGCGTTCTTCGGCGGCCGGCGCTTCGTGCCGATTGCCACCGGGGTGTCGGCGGTGTTCCTCGGGCTGCTGTTCGGACTGATCTGGCCACCGATCCAGCATGGCATCAACGACCTTGGCCAACTGATGCTGGAGAGCGGCAGCATCGGCGCGTTCTTCTTCGGTGTGCTCAACCGCCTGCTGATCATCACCGGCCTGCACCACATCCTCAACAACCTGGTGTGGTTCGTCTTCGGCAGCTTCCAGGCGGCCAGCGGCCAGGTGGTGACCGGCGACCTGGCGCGCTTCTTCGCCGGTGACCCGAACGCCGGGCAGTTCATGGCCGGCATGTTCCCGGTGATGATCTTCGGCCTGCCCGCCGCGTGCCTGGCCATGTACCGCCACGCCCTGCCGGCCCGGCGCAAGCTGATCGGTGGCGTGCTGTTGTCGATGGCACTGACCTCGGCGCTGACCGGGGTGACCGAGCCGATCGAGTTCGCCTTCATGTTCCTCGCGCCGCTGCTGTACCTGATCCACGCGCTGCTCACCGGAGTGTCCATGGCGGTCTGCGACCTGCTGGGCATCCGCCTGGGCTTCACCTTCTCCGGCGGCGCCATCGACATGGCCCTGGGCTGGGGGCGCTCCAGCAACGGTTGGCTGGTGTTCCCTGTAGGCCTGCTGTATGCGGTGGTCTACTACTTCGTGTTCGACTTCTGTATCCGCCGCTTCGACCTCAAGACACCAGGGCGCGAGGAGCAACCCGGCAACGAAGCGGCGGCCGGCGCGGATGCGCCCAGGGCGCGGCGCTTTATCGACGCACTGGGCGGCGCCGCCAACCTGCAAGGCGTTGATGCCTGCACCACGCGCCTGCGTCTGGTACTGGCCGATCGCGGCCTGGCCCAGGACCAGGCCTTGAAAGCCCTCGGCGCCATGGCGGTGGTACGGCCTGGCAGCGGCGGCAGCCTCCAAGTGGTGGTGGGGCCGATGGCTGATGCGCTGGCCGATGAGATCCGTGGTGAGCTACCCCATGCGCGGGTGACGGCACCGGTGGCCGAGAAGACCGCCGTGGTCACCGAGGCGGTCGTCGTGGATGAATGGCTGCAGGCCCTGGGCGGGCGCGACAATCTGCTGGAAGCGCGGTGCGTGGCCTCGAGCCGGGTGCGGGTGCAAGTCAGGGATGAGAGCAAGGTGGCACAGGATCACCTGGCCGCCTTGGGATGCCTGGGAGTGAGTCCGCAGGCTGGTGGCGTGTGGCATCTGCTGGTAGGTGGCAAGGCGCCTGCGCTGGGCGCCGCCTTGCAAGGCTGAAAAGCATCGCGGGGCAAGTCGCATCGGCGCACCGCGATGTGATTCAACGCTTTCCTAGAAATCGGCCAGCGGCCAGACCTCATAGGCAGGTGTTTCATACGGGTGGCTCTGCTTGAGCGCAGCGACCACCTGGGCGATCAGCGCATCAGCCACCACCAGCTCCACCTTCCATTCCTCGACCACCTCGACCTGACCGGTCTGCCCGAGGTACGGCTGGCTGCCGTGCAACGGGCGGAACTGGCCCTGGCCGAGGGTCTGCCAGGCGCAGTGGTCATAGTCGCCAATGCGCCCGCCTCCAGCGGCGAACACGGCGGCCTTGACCACTTCGACATGGCTGTCGGGGACGAAGAAGGCGAGCTTGTACACGCCTTAGTTCACCCACACCCGCGCGTTGCGGAACATGCGCATCAGGGCTGCGTCTTCCTGCCACTCATCCGGGCGCCAGGAGTTCTGCACGGCGCGGAACATACGCTCCGGGTGCGGCATCATGATGGTCACTCGGCCGTCGCGGCTGGTCAGGCCGGTGATCCCGCGCGGCGAGCCGTTCGGGTTGGCCGGGTAGGCTTCGGTGACCTTGCCGTGGTTGTCGACGTAGCGCAAGGCCACGCAACCGGACAGGTCGGCTTCCAGCAGTGCCTCTTCGCTGGCGAACTCGGCATGGCCTTCACCGTGGGCGATGGCGATCGGCATGCGCGAACCAGCCATGCCCTGCAGGAAGATCGAGTTGGACTTCTGCACCTCGACCATGGCCACACGGGCTTCGAACTGCTCCGAGCGGTTGCGCACGAAGTGCGGCCAGTACTCGGTGCCCGGGATCAGCTCGTGCAGGTTGGACATCATCTGGCAACCGTTGCACACGCCCAGGGCGAAGCTGTCGGTACGCTCGAAGAAGGCCTGGAAGGCATCGCGGGCACGGGCGTTGAACAGTGCAGACTTGGCCCAGCCCTCACCGGCACCGAGCACGTCGCCGTAGGAGAAGCCGCCGCAGGCCACCAAGCCCTTGAACGCTTCGAAATCGACACGACCAGACAGGATGTCGCTCATGTGCACGTCGACGGCGGCGAAGCCGGCGCGGTCGAAGGCCGCGGCCATCTCGACCTGGCCATTGACGCCCTGCTCGCGCAGGATCGCCACTTGCGGGCGCACGCCTTTCTTGATGTACGGCGCGGCGATGTCTTCGTTGACGTCGTAGCCGAGCTTGACCGACAGGCCTGGGTTGTCTTCCTCGAGCAGCGCGTCGAACTCCTGGTCAGCGCAGTCGGCGTTGTCGCGCAGGCGCTGGACCTGGTAGCTGGTCTCGGCCCACTGGCGCTGCAGCAGGCGACGGTCGCCCTTGAACAGCTCTTCGCCTTCGAACTTGATCAGCACTTCACCGTTGTTGATCGGCTGGCCGATCACCGCGACGCAATCCTCGCCCAGGCCTGCGGCGCTGAACTGCGCCAGCACATCCGGCGTGGCGTCCTGACGGACCTGGATCACCGCGCCCAGCTCTTCGTTGAAGAGGATGGCCGCAACTTTCTCGCGCTTGCTGGTCAGGGTGCCCAGCTCCACATCCAGGCCGCAGTGGCCGGCGAAGGCCATCTCCAGCACGGTGGTCAGCAGGCCGCCGTCGGAACGGTCGTGGTAGGCCAGCAGGTGGCCGTCTTCGTTCAGGCCCTGGATCACCGCGAAGAACGCCTTGAGGTCCTCGGCGTCGTCGACATCCGGCGCCTGGGCGGCCAGCTTGCCGTGGGTCTGCGCCAGGATCGAGGCGCCCATGCGGTTCTTGCCGCGGCCCAGGTCGATCAGGATCAGGTCGGTCTCGCCCTTGTCCATGCGCAGCTGCGGGGTCAGGGTCTTGCGGATGTCGGTGACCGGGGCGAAGCCGGTGATGATCAGCGACATCGGCGAGGTAACGCTCTTCTGCTCGCCCGCTTCGCTCCACTGGGTCTTCATCGACATCGAGTCTTTACCGACCGGGATGGTGATGCCCAGTTCCGGGCACAGCTCCATGCCGACGGCCTTGACGGTGTCGTACAGGCGGGCGTCTTCGCCCGGGTGGCCGGCGGCGGACATCCAGTTGGCCGACAGTTTGATGTCGGACAGCTTCTCGATGCGCGAGGCAGCCAGGTTGGTCAGGGTTTCGCCAATTGCCATGCGCCCGGACGCCGGGGCATCGAGCAGGGCCAGCGGGGTACGCTCGCCCATGGCCATGGCTTCGCCGGTGTAGACGTCGAAGCTGGTGGCGGTGACGGCGCAGTCGGCCACCGGTACCTGCCACGGGCCGACCATCTGGTCGCGGGCCACGAGGCCGGTGATGGTGCGGTCGCCGATGGTGATCAGGAAGCTCTTGCTGGCCACGGCCGGGTGACGCAGCACGCGCTCGACCGAGTCGGTCAGGTCCAGCGTGCTCGGGTCGAACTCATCGCCCAGCTCCGCTTCGCGAGTGACCGAACGGTGCATGCGCGGCGGCTTGCCCAGCAGCACGTCCAGCGGCATGTCCACCGGGGTGTTGTCGAAGTGGCTGTCGGTAACGGTCAGGTGTTGCTCTTCGGTGGCCTCGCCGACCACTGCGAACGGGCAACGCTCGCGCTCGCAGATGGCCTGGAAGCGCTCGAAGTCCTCGGCGCTGACCGCCAGCACGTAGCGCTCCTGCGATTCGTTGGACCAGATTTCGTGCGGGGCCATGCCCGGCTCGTCGTTGGGCACGTTGCGCAGCTCGAAGCGACCACCACGGCCACCGTCGTTGACCAGCTCGGGGAAGGCGTTGGAAATGCCACCAGCGCCGACGTCGTGGATAAAGGCGATGGGGTTCTTGTCACCCAGCTGCCAGCAGCGGTCGATGACCTCCTGGCAACGACGCTCCATTTCCGGGTTCTCGCGCTGCACCGAGGCGAAGTCCAGGTCGGCGGAGCTGGCGCCGGTGGCAACCGACGAAGCGGCGCCGCCACCCAGGCCGATCAGCATGGCCGGGCCGCCAAGCACGATCAGCTTGGCGCCGACGGTGATCTCGCCCTTCTGCACGTGGTCTTCACGGATGTTGCCCATGCCGCCGGCCAGCATGATCGGCTTGTGGTAGCCACGGACTTCCTCGCCGTGCGGGGTGTTGATGCCCTGCTCGAAGGTACGGAAGTAGCCGGTCAGGGCCGGGCGACCGAATTCGTTGTTGAACGCGGCGCCGCCCAGCGGGCCTTCGATCATGATGTCGAGGGCGTCGACGATGCGCTCGGGCTTGCCGTACGGCTTTTCCCAAGGCTGCTCGAAACCGGGGATGCGCAGGTTGGAGACGGTGAAACCGGTCAGGCCGGCCTTGGGCTTGGCACCACGGCCGGTGGCGCCTTCGTCGCGGATTTCGCCGCCGGAGCCGGTGGAGGCGCCGGAGAACGGGGCGATGGCGGTCGGGTGGTTGTGCGTCTCGACCTTCATCAGGATGTGCACCGGCTCCTGCACCGCGCCGTACTGGCGGGTCTCAGGGTTCGGGAAGAAGCGCCCGGCCACCGAACCGACGATCACCGAGGCGTTGTCCTTGTAGGCCGACAGCACGCCTTCGTTGTGCATCTGGTAGGTGTTCTTGATCATGCCGAACAGGCTCTTCTCTTGCGCCTGGCCGTCGATGTCCCAGCTGGCGTTGAAGATCTTGTGGCGGCAGTGCTCGGAGTTGGCCTGGGCGAACATCATCAGTTCGATGTCGTTCGGGTTGCGCGCAAGGTTCTGGAAGGCGGCGACCAGGTAGTCGATCTCGTCTTCGGCCAGGGCCAGGCCCAGGTCGATGTTGGCCTGGGCCAGGGCGGCGCGGCCACCGGCCAGGATGTCGACCGAGGTCATCGGCTTGGGCTGGGCGTGGCTGAACAGGTCGGCGGCGTCTTCCAGCTTGCCCAGCACGCGCTGGGTCATGCGGTCGTGCAGCTCGGCGGCGATGGCCTGGGCGTCGGCGTCATTGATGTTGCCGGCGACGTAGTAGGCGATGCCGCGCTCCAGGCGCTGGATCGACTGCAGGCCGCAGTTGTGGGCGATGTCGCTGGCCTTGGATGCCCAGGGCGAGATGGTGCCCAGGCGCGGCACGACCAGGAACAGGCGGCCGCTCGGCTCCTGTACCGGCACGCTCGGGCCGTACTTGAGCAGACGGCCCAGCACCTGCTGCTGGTCGGCGGTCAGCTCGCCGTCGACGTCGGCGAAGTGGGCGAATTCGGCATACAAACCAGTAACAGCGGGGACTTTCTGGCTCAGTTGCTCGAGTAATTTACCGTGGCGAAAGGCAGAAAGGGCAGGAGCGCCGCGCAGGATCAACATCGTCGGGACAGCCTCAGGAAGGGGTGTGCTTAGAGGCCGTGCATTCTAGCCTAATTCGCAGGCTTTCGGCACCCGCTCTAAGCCAATGCTGCCGGGCGGTGGAACCGGACTTGCGGGTCAAAAAAATCGCGGGTATTTCATCGTGGGAGCGGGCTTGCCCCGCGATGACACCTACCGGCAAAGAGACTGCCTGAGCGGGCGAATCGCGGGGCAAGCCCGCTCCCACGACCTGCTCCGCCCTGTCGCAGGCACAGTGACGTGCTAGCAGACCTGCCAACCATTGTCGAGATATGGCGCCGGCAGTCCTTTGCGTATACTGCACCCTATGTTCGCCCACACTGCTTTGCGCCAGCGTTGCGCCAAATGGCTCTTCGCAACCGGACTCTTCCTGATGCTCGGTGCCTGCGTTGAAAAACCCAGCACCCTCGAGCGCGTCAAGGAGGATGGCGTATTGCGCGTGATTACCCGCAACAGCCCGGCGACCTACTTCCAGGACCGCAACGGCGAAACCGGTTTCGAGTACGAACTGGTCAAGCGCTTCGCCGACGACCTGGGGGTGAAGCTCGAGATCGAGACCGCCGACAACCTCGACCAATTGTTCGACCAACTGGGCAAGCCCTCCGGCCCGGTACTGGCCGCCGCCGGCCTGGTCAGCAGCGAGCGCCGCGCCAGCCAGGCGAAGTTCTCCCACCCGTATCTCGAGGTGACCCCGCAAGTCATCTACCGCAACGGCCGCTCGCGCCCCACCAATGCCAAGGGCCTGGTGGGCAAAAAGATCATGGTGCTCAAGGGCAGCAGCCACGCCGACCAGCTGGCCGAGCTGAAAAAGCAGAATCCGGGGCTGGAATACGAAGAATCCGACGCCGTCGAAGTGGTCGACCTGCTGCGCATGGTCGACGAAGGCCAGATCGACCTGACCCTGGTCGACTCCAACGAACTGGCCATGAACCAGGTCTACTTCCCCAACGTGCGCGTGGCCTTCGACCTGGGCGACACCCGTGACCAGCGCTGGGCGGTGGCCGCCGGCGAAGACAACAGCCTGCTCAACGAGATCAACGAGTTTCTCGACAAGTCGCAGAAGAACGGCACGCTTCAACGCCTGAAGGACCGTTACTACGGCCATGTCGATGTGCTGGGCTACGTCGGTGCCTACACCTTCGCCCAGCACCTGCAGCAACGCCTGCCCAAGTACGAGAAACACTTCAAGACCAGCTCCAAGGTCGAACAGGTGGACTGGCGGCTGCTGGCCGCGATCGGCTACCAGGAATCGATGTGGCAGCCGGAAGTCACCTCCAAGACCGGTGTGCGCGGCCTGATGATGCTGACCCAGCGCACCGCCCAGGCCATGGGCGTGTCCAACCGCCTGGACCCCCGGCAGAGCATCCAGGGCGGCGCCAAGTACTTCATGCTGGTCAAGGACCAGCTCGACGACAGCATCAAGGAGCCGGACCGCACCTGGTTCGCCCTGGCGGCCTACAACGTTGGCAGCGGCCACCTCGAAGACGCCCGCACCCTGGCCAGGCGCGAAGGCCTGAACCCGAACAAGTGGCTGGACGTGAAGAAGATGCTGCCGCGCCTGTCGCAGAAGCAGTGGTACAGCAAGACCAAGTACGGTTATGCCCGGGGCGGCGAGCCGGTGCATTTCGTCGCCAACATCCGTCGTTACTACGACATCCTCACCTGGGTCACGCAGCCGCAGCTCGAAGGCCAGGTGGCCGAGGGCAACCTGCATGTGCCGGCGGTGAACAAGGACAAGCCAGCGGAGCAAGCGGCGCCGATGTGAGTCTTCAAGGCCACTTCACCGGCAAGCCAGCTCCCCCAATCGCCCTTCTAAAGCCGAGCGCCATCCTGTGGGAGCTGGCTTGCCAGCGATGAGGCCGGCGCGGGTTAGCCCTTGGCCCGCCGAGCCTTGAAAAACTCGCTGAGGATCGCGCCGCATTCCTCGGCCAGCACTCCCCCCTCGTACATCACCCGATGGTTGAGAAAACCCTGGGTGAAGAACTGCCCCTGGCTCTGCACGATCCCTGCCTTGGGCTCCAGCGCGCCGTAGACCACCCGCGCCACCCGCGAATGGACGATCAGCCCCGCGCACATGCTGCACGGTTCCAGTGTCACGTACAGGGTGCTGCCCGGCAGGCGGTAGTTGCTGGCGGACTTGGCCGCAGCGCGGATCGCCACCATCTCGGCATGGGCGCTGGGGTCGCTGTCGAGGATCGGCCGGTTGAAGCCCTGGCCGAGCACCTGGCCGTGCTGCACCAGCACCGCGCCCACCGGCACCTCGCCCAGGGCCGCGCCCTGGGCCGCCAGTTCCAGGGCCAGGCGCATGAATTCCTGATCGCGGCTGCGATCGATGATCTGCGGGCGCATCAAACCACCGCGATCGCGGCCATCAGGCCGGTTTCCATGTGGTCGATGACATGGCAATGGAACATCCAGGTGCCTGGGTTATCCGCCACCAGCGCCACCTGCGCCCGCTCGTTCTTGCCCAGCAGGTAGGTATCGGTGAACCACGGCTCGACGATCTTGCGCCGATTGGAGGCGATCACCTTGAAACTCATGCCGTGCAGGTGGATCGGGTGCTGGTACTGGGTCATGTTCTTCAGCTCGAGGATATAGCTCTTGCCCTTCTGCAGCGTGGCGATCGGCCGGTCGGCACAGGTCTTGTCGGTGATGTCCCAGGCCTGGCCGTTGATCTGCCACAGACTCGGCGGTTTGCCGCTCTCGGTGTTCACCGAAACCTTGCCGACCCATTCGAAATTGAAGTTGAGCTTCTCGGCATTCTCCAGGTCCGGCTCGGCAACCGGGTTCGGCGGCAGCGCCTTGGGCCAGTCACCGGGAGCGTCGCTGCTGGCCACCGAGCGCAAGGTCCCCAGGCGCACGAAGCCGTCACGCAACGAGACCTCCTCGCCCGCCTCGGGAATGCGGATCGCCAGGCAGATGCGCATGCCGGGGCCAAGCCAGTACTCCTCGTCCAGCGGGCGCGGGGTGATCGGGTTGCCATCGAGGGCGTAGATCATCGCCTCGCAGTTGCCTTTGAGGTTCAGGCGGTAGGTCCAGGTGTTGTCCAGGTTCAGCAAGCGCACCCGCACCACCTGCCCCGCCGGCAGCTCCGTAACCGACTCGGCCTGGCCATTGATGGTGATCAACCGCCCGGCCGTGCCGTTGCGCGCCGCCTCGCGGGGGATGCTGAACGGCAGCCAGGCGCCCTGCTCGTCCACGTGCCAGTTCTTCAGGCTCAGCGTGCGTTCGTGCTTGAAACCGGTCGGTTCGCGCTCTTCGACGATCAGCGGGCCAACCAGCCCGCGCCCCAGTTCCTCGGAGCTGCTCACGTGGGGGTGGTACCAGTAGCTGCCGGCATCCGGTACACGGAACTTGTAGTCGAAATATTCGCCGGGCTTGACCGGCAATTGCGACACGTACGGCACGCCGTCCATTTCCAGCGGCAGGCGGATGCCGTGCCAGTGGATGGTGGTCTCGACGGGTAGATGGTTGATGAAGCGCACCCGCAACCAGGTACCCTGGCGCACCCGCAGCTCGGTCCCCGGCGCCGACGGGCCGAAGGCCCAGGCCTCGGTCTTGAACCCCGGCACCAGCTCGACGTCCAGCGGTGCGGCGATCAGCTCGTAGTCGTGCCCGGCGTTGTCGTCCTCGACCTTGCCCAGCCAGTAACGCGCCGCGCCACCGGCGCCCAGGCCTACCACCACAAGGCCGGTCAGGCCCTTGAGCATTTGTCGACGGGTAAAGGACATTGGTGCGGGTACCTCGTTTCTGCGCGATCAGCCTGCCGGCAGGGCCGACGATGAAGGGCGAATACGATACACCTGCATTTGCGAAAGATTAAGTGAAGTCTTGTCGCAGGGCTGTAGGTTGCCGAAGCGACGTGATCGTACACTGCACATATGATAAGTAGAGATTTTCCCAGTCGTCGGACAGTGACCAGCTTCCCTATGGCGTGTGTGCTGATAATCAGCGCACTTCTCATCGCCTGCCAATCGCCGCGCGAGGCACTGCAACAACTGGCTCAAGAACACGGCCGACAATGGGAGGTCCTGTCGGGACAAGACTTCCCTCTCATCATCCTTGCGCCGCGCACCGCAGAAAAAATGACTCGCCTGCGTGTCTACCTGGAAGGCGATGGGCATTCCTGGTCGACGGCCACTCAACCCAGCCTGGATCCGAGCCCGCACAATCTGTTGGTGCCACGGCTGGCGGTCAACGATCCGACGCCGAACGTGTATCTCGCGCGTCCCTGCCAGTTCGTCATGGCTGCAGCGTGTCAGACCGCACTCTGGACCCATCGACGCTACGCCCAGGAAGTGATCGACCGCCTCAACCAGGCGCTAGACCAACTGAAACAACGATATGGCAACAGTGAATTCGAACTCGTGGGATATTCGGGTGGCGCCGCACTGGCATTATTGTTAGCGGCGCAGCGCAATGATATTACCCAGGTGCAAACCCTGGCCGGCAACCTTAGCCCGCGTATGTGGGCGACGATGAAAGGACTGTCGCCACTCCACGGATCCTTGGAACCGCTGGACTACCGAGATCGACTCTCCTTGTTACCTCAGCGTCATTTCATTGGAGACGCTGACTCGATCATTCCGAGTGATTTGGCTGCCAGGTATCAACAGGCACTTGGCTCACCATTATCCCAGTGTATTCATGTCCCTGAAGCGAGCCACGACAGTGGCTGGGAAGCAGCATGGAGCCGATGGGCCAAGACTCCATTGGCACATGAACATCCTTGAACCAGGACGGCCACGGCTTGGGAAAACAACTGAAACGGCGCATTTATTTTTTTCGCCATTAGTTGTTTTCATGATGAATATCCTCACCCGCATCGTGTAGATTCGGCGCGCTTGAAACAGCACTTCACTGACAAGCTGACAGGGATGCCGAAAACAGACGCTGACGCGCGCGTTGCCCCTGTCAGTTTCTACCCTGTAAGGATACGGTTTTGAACATCTCCCACCTGCGCCGCTCGTTGTTGGCGCTGTCCGTCACGGCTGCCACAGTCCATGCCGCACCCGACCTCAACCACGACCTGGGCACAGGGGCATACATCAGCTCCGGCGGTGGTTTCAATAACGCCACCTTTACCGGAACGTCACAAAACGCAGGTGTGACGCTGACCAATGTGACGCTGGCGGGCAGCTTGATCAATCAGGGCAAGATCAACCTGACGGCCGCAACACCCAGTGACGTCCCGTCCGGCATCTCCATGACCCTCAACTCCACCGTCGCTGGCAGTCTGGTCAATCAGGGCGATATAACGGTGAGCGGCACCACTGCTATGGGGCTGGACCTGTATCTGGCGAAAATCGCCGGTGAAGTCAGCAACAACGGCAACATCAGGGTAACAGGCGAAGATGCCAATGGCATGATGATCACCTCGACCCAGGCTCGCATCAATAACTCGGGCACCATCACTGCCAGCGGCGTCGGCTCTGCAGGTATCGAGATAGAAAACGCCAGCTTCACCGGTAAAAACACAGGCGACCCTTTCAAGAGTGATATCAACAACAGCGGGACTATCTCCGCCGAGGGCGTCGGTATCCACTTGGTCAACCTCGACCCCTCCGCCGGCTTCAGCATCTTCTCCATCAGGCAGACCGGTGGCCTGATCGAAGGCGGCACCGCGGCAATTCTGGCGGATGACCATTCCTCCCCTTCTTATTTCTACTGGGAGGGTGGCCAGGTCAAGGGTGACCTGCTGGGCCTGAGTGGGGTACTGGTGCAAGGGGATGCACAATTCGACGGCTCGACCATCCGTGCCGGTTACGTCGATATCGACGGTGGCCGCCTGACGCTGCTTCGCCCACAGACCACGATTGTCGGCAACCTCGACCTGGATAGCGAAACTGCTCGCTTGCGCCTGCTGCTGGATAACAACACACTGCCCAACACGCCGATCCTGACAGTCACCGGCGATACCTACTTCTCTCCAGGCAGCCAGGTCGAACTGCAGGCTCGCTCCGACGATTTCCGCACCTCGGCCCAGGGCAACCGCTACACCCTCATCAATTCCGGCACGTGGGAAGATCCACAGAACCTCTCCGTGGTTTCGTCCTCGGCGCTGCTTGAAGTGAAAAGCTTTGGCATTGAAGGCCAGGATGTAAAAGCAACGGTTGCGACCCGCAGTGATGAGGCAGTAACGCAAGACCTGCTGGGCGCCCATGGTTCGCGCAATGCGGTGAACGCCATCCAGCCGCTCAAGAACACAGTCCTGGGCCAGATGGACGAAAGCGACCCGGTATTCCAGCATTTTGCCAACGCCGGCAACCCCGAAGATCTGGCGAAACTGGCCGAAACCTTGGCCCCGGACGTCAGCCGTGGGGTCATCAACGCCGCCACCAACAGCCAAAACCTGGTCGCAGGTGCCATCGAGCACCGCGCCAGCAAAGCACGCAGCGGCCTGTCGTCGGGCGACGTCCTGGCAGAACAAGGGGTATGGCTGCAAGCGCTGTCCAGCGATGCCAACCAGGATAGCCGCCACGGTATCGGCGGCTTTGACGCCAACACCCAAGGCATCGCCTTGGGTGCCGACGGCAAGCTCAACCCCAATACCACCGTGGGCCTGGCGTACAGCTACCTGACCAGCGACGTCAAGTCGGACCTTGGCAACAAGACCGACGTCAGCGGCCATGCACTGACGCTGTACGGCAACTGGGCCCGTGACAACTTCTTTGTCGACACCTCGCTGACCTATGGCTGGAACGACAACGAGTCCAGACGCTACATCGCCGGTACCCGCGCCAAGGCCGATTACGACAGTGCAATCTTCGGCGTCAAAGCACTTGCAGGCTACACGTTCCGGCTAGACAAGCATTGGCTGCTGGAGCCACAGGTCGGTGCGCGTTATGCCAAGGTTTCGATTGATTCGTACCATGAGAAAGGCAGCTCAGCCGCCCTCAACGTTGGCAGCCAGCGCTATGAAATTGGCGAAATGGGCCTGGGCGCCCGTCTGGCGGCCGCTTTTGACGTCGGCGTGGGCAGCCTGGAGCCGGAAGCCAAGCTCATGGCCTGGCACGATTTCATCGGTGACAAGGCCAGCACCACCTCGACCTTCGTGCTCGGCGGTACCCCCTTCACCACCCAAGGCGCCACCCCCGCGCGCGACAACTACGAGCTGGGACTGGGTGCCAACTACCGGGCAGGCGCCTGGAGCGTGGGAGGGATGTACAACTACCTGGCTAGCAGTGGTTTCAACGCCGACACCTTCACTGCCAACGTGCGTTACGACTTCTGACCAACGTCTGCGCGTCAAACAACAAAACCCGCATTGGCGGGTTTTGTTGTTTGGGGCTGAGGGTGAAGCCCATAAGCGTCTGGCTATTTCACCTGCCCGACTGAATGCCAAAAGCCCGCAGTTATGCGGGCTTTTGGGGTGTTTCCTGCCACTCGCTTCCGGTCTACGCCGGACGCAAGATCATTCCCACTCGATAGTGGCCGGCGGCTTGCTCGACACGTCGTAGGTGACGCGGGAGATGCCGTCGATTTCGTTGATGATACGGCCGCTGACGGTTTCCAGCAGTTCGTACGGCAGGTGCGCCCAGCGCGCGGTCATGAAGTCCACGGTCTCGACGGCACGCAGGGCCACGACCCAGGCGTAGCGACGGCCGTCACCGACGACGCCGACCGACTTGACCGGCTGGAACACCACGAACGCCTGGCTGGTCTTGTGGTACCAGTCGGCCTTGCGCAGCTCTTCGATGAAGATGTGGTCGGCGCGACGCAGGATGTCGGCATATTCCTTCTTCACTTCACCGAGGATGCGCACACCCAGGCCCGGGCCCGGGAACGGGTGGCGGTAGACCATGTCGTACGGCAGGCCCAGTTCCAGGCCGATCTTGCGCACTTCGTCCTTGAACAGCTCACGCAGTGGCTCGACCAGCTTGAGGTTCATTTCCTCCGGCAGGCCGCCGACGTTGTGGTGCGACTTGATCACGTGGGCCTTGCCGCTCTTGGCGCCGGCCGACTCGATCACGTCGGGGTAGATGGTGCCCTGGGCGAGGAACTGGATGTTCTCCAGCTTGCTGGCCTCGGCATCGAACACGTCGATGAAGGTGCGGCCGATGATCTTGCGCTTCTTCTCCGGGTCGGCTTCGCCTTCCAGATTGTCGAGGAACTGCTTCTCGGCATCGGCGCGGATCACCTTGACGCCCATGTTCTCCTTGAACATGGCCATCACCTGGTCGCCTTCGTGCAGGCGCAGCAGGCCGTTGTCGACGAACACGCAGGTCAGCTGGTCGCCGATGGCGCGATGCAGCAGCGCGGCAACAACCGAGCTGTCGACGCCGCCGGACAGGCCCAGCAGGACGTTGGCCGAACCGACCTGTGCACGGACCTGGGCGATGGCGTCCTCGACGATGTTCGAGGCAGTCCACAGGGCTTCACAGCCGCAGATGTCCTGGACGAAGCGCGACAGGATGCGACCGCCTTGCTTGGTGTGGGTCACTTCCGGGTGGAACTGCACGCCGTAGTAGCCCAGGGCATCGTCGTACATGCCGGCGATCGGGCAGCTCGGAGTGCTGGCCAGCACGCTGAAGTTGCCTGGCATCTGGGTGACCTTGTCGCCGTGGCTCATCCACACGTCCAGGCCCAGCACGCCGTCATCGTCGACATGGTCTTCGATGCCGTCGAGCAGGCGGCTCTTGCCGACCACGTCGACGCGGGCGTAACCGAACTCGCGCAGGTCGGAACCTTCGACCTTGCCGCCCATCTGCTCGGCCATGGTCTGCATGCCGTAGCAGATGCCCAGCACGGGTACTTTCAGGTCGAACACGGCCTGCGGCGCGCGTGGGCTGTTGGCTTCGTGGACCGACTCGGGGCCACCGGCCAGGATGATGCCGCGCGGGTTGAATTCGCGGATCGCTTCATCGTCCATGTCGAACGGGTGCAGCTCGCAATACACACCGATCTCGCGCACGCGGCGGGCAATCAGCTGGGTGTACTGGGAACCGAAATCGAGGATCAGGATGCGGTGAGCGTGAATGTCGAGGGCCATGACTCAATCTCGTCAGTGGAAATCGGAAACGACGCGGGGCTGTGTATGACAGCCCCGTTCGGTAATTGCTGGAAGCCTTAGCCTACGCGGTAGTTAGGGGCTTCCTTGGTGATCTGCACGTCATGCACGTGGGACTCGGCCATGCCGGCACCGGTGATGCGCACGAACTCCGGCTTGGTACGCATCTCTTCGATGGTCGCGCTGCCGGTGTAGCCCATGGACGAACGCAGGCCGCCCATCAGCTGGTGGATGATCGCGGCCAGGGCGCCCTTGTACGGCACGCGGCCTTCGATACCTTCCGGCACCAGCTTCTCGGCGCCGGCCGAGGAGTCCTGGAAGTAACGGTCGGACGAGCCTTGCGCCTGTGCCATGGCTCCCAGCGAGCCCATGCCACGGTAGGCCTTGTAGGAACGGCCCTGGAACAGTTCGACTTCGCCCGGCGCTTCTTCGGTACCGGCGAACATCGAGCCCATCATCACGCAGGACGCACCGGCGACGATGGCCTTGGACAGGTCACCCGAGAAACGGATGCCGCCGTCGGCGATCAGTGGCACGCCAGTGCCTTCCAGTGCGGCGGCGACGTTGGCGATGGCGCTGATCTGCGGCACGCCGACACCGGCGACGATACGGGTGGTGCAGATCGAGCCTGGGCCGATACCGACCTTGACCGCGTCGGCGCCGGCTTCTGCCAGGGCCTTGGCGGCGGCGCCGGTGGCGATGTTGCCGCCGATCACCTGCACTTGCGGGTAGGTTTCTTTCACCCAACGCACGCGGTCGATCACGCCTTTGGAGTGACCGTGGGCGGTGTCGACCACCACCACGTCAACGCCGGCGGCTACCAGGGCGGCAACGCGCTCGCCGGTGTCCTTGCCGGTGCCGACCGCGGCGCCGACGCGCAGGCGACCCTGGTCGTCCTTGCTGGCCAGCGGGTAGGCCTTGGCCTTCTCGATGTCCTTGACGGTCATCATGCCCTTGAGGGCGAACTTGTCGTCGACGATCAGGACTTTTTCCAGGCGGTGCTTGTGCAGCAGCTCGCGGACTTCGTTCTTGTCGGCGCCTTCGCGGACGGTGACCAGACGCTCTTTGGGGGTCATCACGTCGCGGACCTTGGCGTCCAGGCGGGTTTCGAAGCGCACGTCGCGGGAGGTGACGATGCCGACCAGGTCACCGTTTTCCAGCACCGGAACACCGGAGATGTTGTTCAGGCGGGTCAGGTCGAACAGGTCGCGCACGGTGGCGTCGGCGTCGATGGTGATCGGGTCCTTGACCACGCCAGCCTCGAACTTCTTGACCTTGCGTACTTCGCCGGCCTGCTGCTCGATGGTCATGTTCTTGTGGATGATGCCGATGCCGCCTTCCTGGGCCATGGCGATGGCCAGGCGCGCTTCGGTCACGGTATCCATGGCGGCGGAGACCAGGGGAATGTTCAGCTCGATGCCACGAGTCAAACGGGTCTTGAGACTGACTTCATTGGGCAGTACCTCGGAGTAGCCAGGTACAAGGAGGATATCGTCGAAGGTCAGGGCTTCTTGGCTGATACGCAGCATCGCGGGGGCTCCCGGGAGGGAAAAATGGAAGCGCGCCATTATACCCATCCATGGCGCGCCGCTCAATGCAAAATAAGGGCCTTCGGTCAGCCTTGCGGCAGTTTTACCTGCACCACCGCCACCGACTGGTCCAGCCAGTCGGCGAAGCTGTCGAGGAAGGCCTGGGTAAACCCGGCCTCGCCCCAGTTATTGAAGATGAACCCCAGGTTGGAAAAGGCACACGGCTGCAAATAGAGAAAGCCATTGATGTCGTCTTCGAAGCCGCACAACGGGCAGGTGAAGTTGTCGCTCACCCCCGGCATCCACTCCTCCAGGCTCTCGAACAGCGGCTCGCCGACCTCGCGCCGGCACTCCGGGCAACCGGCTTCTTCGAGAAAACCGTCGGTGGGGGTGTAGATGCAGCGTTTGAGCATCACTTCCAGGCCGTTGACCTGCTCGCCGAACGGCAACCTCTCGGGATGCAGGGCCACCTTGCGCGCCCCCTCCGCCAGGGCATGGCCCATGCGGTTGCCGGTGCGCCCACAGGTGCTCAACTGTTCCTCGACGATTTTTTCGCGCACCAGCCAGCGCAGGATGGCGCGGGCGCGGGCCTCATGGACGGGCACGGTGGACAGTTTGGGGACGATGATGCTCTGGGTATTCATGCGTGAGGCGGGCCTGGGGACTGCGGTAATGGCGCAATTCTAGCGCCTGCTCAGGCGCTCAGGTAGCGGCCGATAAGCGCCAGGCCGCTAGCCAGGACCAACCAGGTGACCAGGCGGATGAAGGCCTCGCGGGACAGTTTCAAGGTCAGTCGCCGCCCCAGCCAGGTGCCGACGAACATCACCGGCAACAGGCAGGCGGCGAGCAGCAGCAAGCTGCTATCGGCATACACCCCGGCGATCAGGAACAGCGACAGGCGCACCACCGTGCTGCAACTGATCAGGGCGACCTGGGTCGCACGCACCTGTTCCTTGGCCTCCAGGCGGGCGCTGAGGTAGATCGCGTAGAGGAAACCACCACTGCCGAACAAGGCGCCGAACAATCCGCCCACCGTGCCCATGGGCACCGCCCAGGCGCCCGACAGGCTAGCCGGGCGCACCTTGACCGCCAGGCCATAGACCGCATAGGCGGTCACGAAGATGCCCATCAGCAACAGCAGCAGATCGGACTTGAGCCGTAGCAGGAACACCACGCCCAGGGTGCAACCCACGGCCATGAACGGCAGCAGGCGCAGCAACTCGCCGCGCACCACATCGCGCCGCGAAGGCAGCAGGTTGCCGAAGGCGGCGACGAAGTCCAGCAGCACCAGCAGCGGGATGATCCGTGACAACGGCATGAAATGGATCAGCACGGGGCCGGCGACCAGCGCGGTGCCGAAACCGGCGATGCCGAAGACGATGTAGGCCACCCCCACTCCCAGCAGGATGGGCAGCCAGTCGGACGTGGAAAACGACAATTGAGCGAGCATCGCGGCAGTTCCTAGGAAGTCCACTGAAGATTAGCCAGCCACAAGCCATGCCGACTAATATGTCTTTTCGCCGCAAGACATCTCGAAAAGGCATGACATGACCTCTATCCGCCAACTGCGCTACTTCGTCGAAATCGCCGAGGTCGGCAGCTTCAGCGCCGCCGCCGAGCGGTTGTACATTGCCCAGTCGGCCCTCAGCCGGCAGATCAAGGAGCTTGAGCTTCAGCTGGGCACCGCCCTGTTCGAACGCACTGCGCGCCTGCCACGCCTGACCGTGGCCGGTCAGGCCTTTCTCGAGCGCGCCCGATGCCTGCTGGTTGACCTGGGCAAAGCCGAGCGCCTGGCCCACGAGATTGGCCAGGGCTTGCGTGGCAGCCTGCGACTGAACCACTCCAGCACCGTGCCACTGACCGGGCAGCTCCTGCAGCGCCTCGGCGGCTACCTCGAGGACAACCCCGGCGTTTCCCTGGAGATCGCCCAGCAATCGTCGGAAGCACAACTGGAGGATATCGCACAAGGCCGCCTGGAAATTGGCCTGCTGCGCCTGCCGGTGCTGCGCCAGCATGAGGGCGTTGAGCTGCATGCGTTGTTCGATGAGCCCCTGCTGCTGGCTGTGGCGGCGAACCACCCACTGGCCGCGGCAGCCAGTGTTCGGTTGGGGCACCTGCGCGAGGAGCGCTTCATTTCCATACCCCACCGCCAGCGCGGCGGGCTGAGCTACCTGTCGGCGTCGTTATGCATGAACGAAGGGTTCTTTCCCCGGGCGGCGCAGGTGGTGTCGCGCAAGACCACCCAGCTGCAACTGATCCAGGCCGGGTTCGGTGTGGCGTTGCTGCCCCTGAGCATGCGCGAGATCGCCCCGCCCTCTGTCACCTTCGTGCCGCTGGCCGAGGCTTGCCAGAGCACCGTGGCCCTGGCCTGCCGACGCGACGCAGCAGCGCTGTCGAGAAAGCTGCTGGACAGCCTGCGCTCGCCACAGGGCGATCAGGGCATGTAGCGCTCCACCAGCGCAAAGACGATCGCCGCGGTCTCGGCATCCAGCACACCGTCATAGTTGCCTGGCCTGAAATGCAGCTGGAACGCCCTGAGCAACGCGCGCACCTGGGCCGGATCGGGGCGGGTCGGGAAGCTGTAACCGTAGGTACGCAGCTTGTCGAGGACGATCTTGAGCTGCGGCAGGCAACCCGCGAACCGCTGCTCGTAGTGCGCCTTGCGCGCCTCGTCATACCAGGCGCCGATACCGGCCTGGTGCAGGGCCTGCCAGGGAAAAGCGGCGCCCGGGTCGCTCTTGCGGCCAATGGCGATGTCGCTATGACCGACCACCTGGGTCGGCGTGATCTCCGGATAGCGCTGCAGGATCGCCTGGCCCAGCTGGATCAAGGCTTCCACCTGCTGGGGGTGATAGGGCGGGAACATGAACTGGCCGTTGCTCACCGACGCCTGGTTGACGATCTCGATGCCGATCGACGTATCGTTCAGGTTGCTGCGTCCTGCCCAGCCGCTGACCCCCGCATGCCAGGCGCGCTCGTTCTCGTCAACGAGGTTGAAGGTGCGCATCGCGTCAAAACCTGCACTCGCGAAGCTCGGATCGGACGGGTCGGGCACCAGGTAGTGGGCGCTGACCTGGGTGCCGTTGACCAGCGCATTGATCGAGCCGTTGAAATTGATGGCTGTGTAATGCAGCACCAGGAATCGCACCCGTCGGTTGAAAGCCTTGGAGCGGTAAGTGTGGGCGTCTATGGGATACATGGCGAATCTCCTCATGGAATCAAGCGCCCAGACTGCATCGCCGGGTGTCGGGGCCGGCAGCCGGAAATACTCCCAAGGTTGGGCGTACCAGCAGCCGGCACAGTGCATCCGCGCGACGGCTCCTTTATGATGCCGCCATGATCAGAGACCCTTTCGAACGACTCGGCCTGGACCGCGAGGTCCTCACCGTCAGCCAGCTCAACGGCCGCGCCCGCGTGCTGCTCGAGGACGTGTTCCGCAGCGTCTGGGTGGAAGGCGAGATTTCCAACCTCGCCCGCCCGGCCTCCGGCCATATGTACTTCACCCTCAAGGACAGCGGCGCGCAGATCCGCTGCGCGCTGTTCCGGCAGAACGCCGCCCGGGTGCGCCAGGCCCTGCGCGACGGCCTGGCGGTACGGGTGCGCGGCAAGGTCTCGCTGTTCGAAGGGCGTGGCGACTACCAGCTGATCCTCGATACGGTCGAGCCGGCCGGCGACGGCGCCCTGCGCCTGGCGTTCGAGGCGCTGAAGGAAAAGCTCGGCGCCGAGGGGCTGTTCAGCACCGAACGCAAGAAGCCGCTGCCAGCGCACCCGCAACGCATCGGCATCATCACCTCGCCCACCGGCGCGGTGATTCGCGACATCATCAGTGTGTTCGGCCGCCGTGCGCCGCAGGTCGAGTTGAACCTGATCCCCACCGCGGTGCAGGGCCGCGAGGCGATCAACCAGATCGTCCGCGCCCTGCAGATGGCCGATCGGCAAGGCTTCGACGCGCTGATCCTGGCCCGTGGCGGCGGCTCGCTGGAAGACCTCTGGTGCTTCAACGAAGAGGCCGTGGCCCGCGCCGTGGCCGCCTGCGTCACGCCTATTGTCAGCGCCGTGGGCCATGAGACCGACGTGTCGATCAGCGACTTCGTCGCCGATGTACGCGCACCCACGCCGTCGGCCGCCGCCGAGCTGCTCGCCCCCGACAGCAGCGGCCTGCAGCAGCGCCTCGACAGCCTGCAACGGCGCCTGCTGCTGCGCATGCAGAACCGCCTGACCCACGACCGCCTGCGCCTCGACGGGCTGGCCCGACGCCTGCGCCACCCCGGCGAACGCCTGCGCCAGCAGGCCCAGCGCCTGGACGACCTGGACATGCGCCTGCGTCGCGCCTTCATGCTCGACATGAACCAGCGCCAGCAACGCCTCGGCCGCCTCGACACGCGCCTGGCCGCGCAACATCCGGGACGCAGCCTGAAACTGCTCAAGCAGCGCCTGGACAGCCTCGCCGAGCGCCTGCCGCGGGCCATGCGCGAGGTGCTCAAGGACCGCCGCCAGCGCTTCCAGGCACAGCTGCAGACCCTGCAGGTGGTCAGCCCGCTGGCCACCCTCGCCCGCGGCTACAGCATCCTCCTGGATGAGCGCGGCCAGGCCATCCGCAGCGCCGCGCAAACCCACAACGGCCAACGCCTGACTGCCCGCCTCAACGAAGGCGAGCTCAAGGTGCGGGTCGAGGACAACCACCAGACCCCGGTCACCCTCTCGCTACTGGACTGACACATGCCTCGCCTGTTCGCGCCCCTGCTTGCCCTCGCCCTGCTGCTGCCGGTCACGGCCGCCCACGCCAGCTACATTACCCGCGCCCTCAACAAGCCCGTGCCCGGCGGCGTGGCGGTGATCGACCTGGGCCCGGGCGCCAGCGCCCCGACCGCGCGCTTCGATGGCAAACCGGTATTGGTGGTCAGGGAGCAGGACAACTGGCTGGCCATCGTCGGCATTCCGCTTACGCAAAAGCCTGGCAGTGCCGTGCTGACCCAGGGTGGGCGCAACATTCCTTTCAGTGTCGGCAGCAAGAAGTACCCCGAGCAGCACATCACCTTGAAGAACAAGCGCCAGGTCAACCCTGAACCGCAGGACCTCAAGCGCATCGACCGTGAACTGGCCGAGCAGATCAAGGCCTACCGCAGCTTCAGCCCTGTGCTGCCGAGCAACCTGGTCCTCGACAAGCCGGTCAACGGGCCGCTGTCGAGCAAGTTCGGCGTGCGCCGCTTCTTCAATGGCGAGGAACGCAACCCCCATGCCGGGCTGGACTTCGCCGTGCCCGCCGGCACGCCGATCAAGACCCCGGCCAATGGCAAGGTGATCCTGGTGGGCGACTACTTCTTCAATGGCCGCACGGTGTTCGTCGACCATGGGCAAGGCTTCATCAGCATGTTCTGCCACATGTCGAAGATCGACGTGAAGCCGGGCCAGGCGCTGCGCCGTGGCGAGGTGGTGGGCCGCGTAGGTTCGACTGGCCGGGCCACCGGGCCGCACATGCACTGGAACGTCAGCCTGAACGATGCGCGGGTGGATCCGGCGATCTTCATCGGCGCGTTCCAGCCCTGAAATCGCAATCGCGGGGCAAGCCCGCTCCCACGCAGCCAACGCTGGCCCCGCGATTTGCGCAATGAAAAAGCTTAAAGCAATAAAATCTCAACAAACCGAAATTAATGGCCATGAAAACTCTGTAAACTCGTTTTTTTAAGCATTCCTCTCAATTTTCCCGCAATGCTTGCCATCCCCCAACCCACTGGTTAGGGTTGAGCATATGAACATCTTCAGCACCCTCCTCCAACAACACCGCAGCCTCTGCCTGGTCAGCGCCCGACTACCAGGGTGAATCGCGTCGCCTCGCCTTTTCATCTCGTACACGTTCGGCAGGCCCGATCACGGCCGCACATAAAAGGATTGCTTCCATGACCATGCTCAAAGACCCATCGAAGAAGTACCGCGCTTTCCCGACCATCGACTTGCCTGACCGTACCTGGCCGTCGAAGGCCATCACCCAGGCGCCGATCTGGTGCAGTTCCGACCTGCGTGATGGCAACCAGTCGCTGATCGAGCCGATGGATGCCGAGAAGAAGCTGCGTTTCTGGAAGACCCTGGTGCAGGTGGGCGTGAAGGAAATCGAAGCGTCGTTCCCGTCCGCATCGCAGACCGACTTCGACTTCGTGCGCACCCTGATCGAAGACGGCCACATCCCGGACGACACCACCATCCAGGTGCTCACTCAGGCCCGTGAAGACCTGATCGCCCGTACCTTCGAATCCCTGCGCGGCGCCAAGAAGGCCATCGTTCACCTGTACAACGCCACCTGCCCGTCGTTCCGCCGCATCGTCTTCAACCAGGACAAGCAGGGCGTCAAGGACATCGCGGTCAATGCCGCCAAGCTGTTCGTCAAGTACGCGGCGCAGCAGCCGGGAACCCAGTGGACCTTCCAGTACTCGCCCGAAACCTTCAGCGCCACCGAACTGGAATTCGCCAAGGAAGTGTGCGACGCGGTAATCGAGGTGTGGAACCCGACCCCCGAGCACAAGATCATCCTCAACCTTCCGGCCACCGTCGAAGTCGCCACGCCGAACGTCTACGCCGACCAGATCGAGTGGTTCTGCCGTAACGTCAACCGCCGCGACAGCGTGATCATCAGCCTGCACACCCACAACGACCGTGGCACCGGCATCGCCGCCACCGAGCTGGGCCTGATGGCTGGCGCCGACCGTGCCGAAGGCTGCCTGTTCGGCAACGGCGAGCGTACCGGCAACGTCGACCTGGTGACCCTGGCACTGAACCTCTACACCCAGGGCATCGACCCGCAGCTGGACTTCTCCGATATCGACGGCGTGCGCAAGGTCGTCGAGGAATGCAACCAGCTGCCGGTGCACCCACGTCACCCGTACGTCGGCGACCTGGTACACACCGCCTTCTCCGGCTCGCACCAGGACGCCATTCGCAAAGGCTTCGCCAAGCAGCAGGACGGCGAGCTGTGGGAAGTGCCATACCTGCCGATCGACCCGGCCGACATCGGCCGTAGCTACGAGGCGGTGATCCGCGTCAACAGCCAGTCGGGCAAGGGCGGCATCACCTACCTGCTCGAGCAGGAATATGGCATCAGCCTGCCGCGCCGCATGCAGATCGAGTTCAGCCAAGTGGTACAGGGCGAGACCGACCGTCTCGGCCTGGAAATGACCGCCGAGCAGATCTACAAGCTGCTGCAGAAGGAATACCTCCAGGCCAACGCGCCATATGCCCTGGTCAGCCACCGCCTGCAGGAAGAAAACGGCAGCAGCCACGTGCAAGTGGAAGTCTCCGGTGAAGGCGAAACCACCCTGCACTGGCACGGCAAGGGCAACGGCGCCCTCGAGGCACTGGTGGCCGGCCTGCCGATCGCCGTGGAGATTATGGACTACAACGAACACGCCATCGGCGCCGGCACCAATGCCAAGGCCGCGGCCTACATCGAGCTGCGCGTGGCCGGCGGGCGTCCGGTGCACGGCGTGGGCATCGACGAGAACATCACCACCGCCAGCTTCAAGGCGCTGTTCAGCGCACTGAACCGGTCGCTGAGCCAGCAGCAGGCCAAGGCGGCGTAAGCCATCGCTGATGACCGAAGCCCGCATCCTCGATGCGGGCTTTTTTGTTGGTTTTCCGACGCTATCGCGGGCTCGTGGGAGCGGGCTTGCCCCGCGATAGGGCCAGAACCGGTTGCACCCAAATCACAGGCAAAAAAAGGGGCGCCGACCAAGCGCCCCACAAGCCGTGTAGCACACAACGAAATCTGTCAGTCCAGCAGCGCCATCGCCTCGGCGCTGCACGCCTCGATCCGCGCCCAGTCACCGTTCTTGATCCAGCTGCTGTCGAGCATCCAGGTGCCGCCCACGCACATCACATTGGGCAGGGCCATGTAGTTGCGCACGTTGGCCGGGTTGACCCCGCCAGTGGGGCAGAAGCGAATGTCGCCGAACGGGCCGCCGAATGCCTTGATCGCCGCCACGCCGCCACTGATCTCGGCGGGGAACAGCTTGAAGCGGCGGTAGCCCAGGGCGTAGCCCATCATGATCTCCGACGGCGTGCTGATGCCCGGCAACAGCGGAATATCGCTGTCCACGCCCGCTTCGAGAATGTCCTGGGTGATGCCCGGGGTAACGACGAACTGCGCGCCCGCCGCCTCGACGGCGGCGAACATGCCGCGGTCGAGCACGGTACCGGCGCCGACGCACAGTTCCGGGCGCTGCTCGCGCAGCACCTGGATGGCCTTCAGGCCGTGTTGCGAGCGCAGGGTCACCTCCAAGGTGCGGATGCCGCCAGCGGCCAGGGCATCGGCCAGGGGCAGGATGTCTTCCTCACGGGCGATGGTGATCACCGGCAGGATGCGCGCCTTGTTGCAGATCGCGTCGATCCGCGCGGCTTTGTCGGCCATCGAGAGCAAAGGCTGTGGGCGTTCGAGGGTGGTCATGACAATGGATCCTTGGCTCATGGGCACCAGTAGATGTCCAGGGGGTCGTGAAGAAAGGCGCGAATCGGCATTTCGGTTGGGTCTTCGGCCGCCAGCGCGGTGCGCAGGGTGGCAAGCTTGCCCACGCCCTGCACCGACAACAGGGTCAGGCCGGCAGTGGCCAGCAGCGCGCGGGTCATGCTCAGGCGCTGGTGCGGCACGCTGGGCGCCAACATCGGCAGGCAGCGGCGCTCACCGACCTTGGCCAGACCCTGGCGCAGGTTGGGGCTGGCCGGGAACAGCGAGGCTGTATGGCCATCGTCGCCCATGCCCAGCACCAGCACATCGATCGGTGGCAGGTCGGCCAGCACCTGGTCGGCCTGCTCGGCAGCGGCTTCGAGGGTAGCGGCGGGTTGGTAGAGCCCGATAAAGCGCGCCTTGGCCGCCGGCCCCTTGAACAGGTGACGAGCCAGCAGGCCGGCGTTGCTGTCGTCGTGCGCCACCGGCACCCAGCGCTCATCGGCCAGGCTCACGGTGACCCGGGACCAGTCCAGCGCCTCGCCAGCCAGCTTCTCGAGGAAGGGCACCGGGCTACGCCCGCCAGACAGCACCAGGCAAGCCTGCCCCTTGCTGGCGATCGCCTGGCGCAGGCGCTCGGCCACGTCGAAGGCCTGGGTCGCCGCCAGGGTTTTCGGGTCGGCCAGCTGATGAACCTTCACGGTCGCCGGCAGTTGCAGTTCAGATATCGCCATACCAGGCCCTCCCATCACGTGTAATCAATGCAATCGAGCTCATCGGCCCCCAGGAGCCGGCCGCATAGGGCTTGGGCGCGTCACCGCTGGTCTTCCAGCCAGCGATCAGCTGGTCGCACCACTTCCAGGCGTATTCGATCTCGTCCTTGCGCACGAACAGGTTCTGGTTGCCGCGCATCACTTCCAGCAGCAACCGCTCATAGGCATCCGGGATCCGCGCGCTGCGCCAGGTGTCGGAGAAATTCAGCTGCAGCGGGCCGCTGCGCAGTTGCATGCCCTTGTCCAGGCCCTGCTCCTTGGTCATCACCCGCAGCGAGATGCCCTCGTCCGGCTGCAGGCGAATGATCAGCTTGTTGCCGATCTGCAAACGCTGTTCCGGGGCGAAGATGTAGTGCGGGGTTTCCTTGAAATGGATGACGATCTGCGACAGCTTCTGCGGCATGCGCTTGCCGGTGCGCAGGTAGAACGGCACGCCCGACCAGCGCCAGTTGCGGATATCGGCACGCAGGGCGACGAAGGTCTCGGTGTCGCTCTGGGCGTTGGCGTTGTCCTCTTCGAGGTAACCCGGCACCGGCTTGCCGTCACTGAAACCGGCGATGTACTGGCCACGCACCACATGGGTGCTCAAGCCCTCGCCGGTGATCGGCGCCAGTGCCTTGAGCACCTTGACCTTCTCGTCGCGGATGCTGTCGGCCGAGAGGTCGCTGGGCGGGTCCATGGCGATCAGGCAGAGCAGCTGCAACAGGTGGTTCTGGATCATGTCGCGCAGCTGGCCGGCCTTGTCGAAGTAGCCCCAGCGGCCCTCGATGCCGACTTTCTCCGCGACGGTGATCTCCACATGGGAGATGGAGTTCTGGTTCCACTGGGTTTCGAACAGGCTGTTGGCGAAGCGCAGGGCGATCAGGTTCTGCACCGTCTCCTTGCCCAGGTAGTGGTCGATACGGTAGACCCGGCTCTCGGGGAAGAACCGCGCCACGGCGTCGTTGACCCGGCGCGACGACTCCAGGTCGTGGCCGATGGGCTTTTCCAGCACCACCCGGGTACGCGACGCCAGGCCGGCCTTGTCGAGGTTCTCGCAGATCGCGCCGTACACCGCTGCCGCCGTGGCGAAGTAGGCGATCAGCGGCTGCCCGCCCGGTGCCTGTTCGGCCAAGGCCTGGTAGCCCTCGGGCTCGACGAAGTCCAGGTGCAGGTAGCTGAGGCGCCCGAGGAAACGCCCCAGGGAAGCGGCATCGATCTCGGCCTCCGGCACGTGGCGGCGCAGATGGGCTTCGATGTTGTTCAGGTGTTCCTGCACGCTGCCCGGCTCGCGGGCCAGGGCCAGCAGGCGGGTGTCGGGGTGCAGGAGGTCGGCGCGGTCGAGCTGGTAGAGCGCGGGGAACAGCTTGCGCAATGCCAGGTCGCCTAGGGCGCCAAAGAGGGCGAAGGTGCAGGGTTCGACACTGATCGCGGCCATAATGTTGGTTCTTTTATAAATGTTGGACTAGGAATACCGGTTTCAACCCTGCTTTTCAAGGGGTAATGTAGTAAAAACCACAACATCCAATACAGCTATTACAGACAAGTGGTGTGACAATCTTACCGACAGTAGGATACACACCAGCGCAAAAAGCCTGCTTCCCGACCCAAGGACACACCATGGACCGCGTGCGAAACCTCCTGGAACAGATCCAGGGCCGCCTCGACGAGCTGAACAAGGCCGAACGCAAGGTCGCCGAAGTCATCCTGCTCAACCCGCAGCAAGCCACCCGCTTCAGCATTGCCGCCCTGGCCCAGGCGGCCAGTGTCAGCGAGCCGACGGTCAACCGCTTCTGCCGCTCGTTCGGCGTCAGCGGCTACCCCGAGCTCAAGCTGCAACTGGCGCAGAGCCTGGCCAGCGGCGCCGCCTATGTCAGCCGCGCGGTGGAGGCCGACGACGATCCGGCCGCCTACACCCAGAAGATCTTCGGCAGCGCCATTGCCTCGCTCGACAGCGCCTGCCAGGCGCTCGACCCGCAGCAGGTCAGCCGCGCCGTGGACATGATGATCCAAGCCCGACAGATCCACTTCTTCGGCCTCGGCGCCTCGGCCCCGGTGGCCCTCGATGCGCAGCACAAGTTCTTCCGCTTCAATCTCGCCGTGTCGGCCCACGCCGATGTGCTGATGCAGCGCATGCTGGCTTCGGTGGCCCACACCGGCGACCTGTTCGTGATCATTTCCTACACCGGGCGCACCCGCGAACTGGTCGAGGTGGCGCGCCTGGCGCGGGAAAACGGCGCCTCGGTGCTCGGCCTGACCGCCGCCGGCTCGCCCCTGGCCCAGGCCTGCAGCCTGAGCCTGCATATCCCGCTGCCGGAAGACACCGACATCTACATGCCGATGACCTCGCGGATCATCCAGCTCACCGTGCTCGATGTGCTCGCCACCGGCATGACCCTGCGCCGTGGCGTGGACTTCCAGCCGCACCTGCGCAAGATCAAGGAAAGCCTCAACGCCAGTCGCTACCCGATCGAGGACGACGACCTCAACTGAGCCGGTGCGCCTGCAAACGCAGGTGCGCCCGCTCGCCCGGCGCCAGGCTCAGACCCTCGCCACTGCCGCTGGCCGCCTCGACGCAGACGAAGCCTTGGCACTCGCGCCCGCTCACGCCCATCAACGGCCGGTTGCCAGGGTGCCAGACCACAGTGTCGTCGCTGTCGCCGGTGTCGATGCACAGTTCGCGCTGCCAGGCCGGGTCCTGCAATTGCACCCGCGGCGTACCGGGATAGACCCGCTGGCAACCGCCCTTGAGGGTCAGCGCGCCGTCTTCGCGGCAGGCCTGGCGATTGAGACGGTCGTAGCCGTCGATGTCCTCCAGCCCAGACAGCGCTATCTTCGACACGTCGCTGATCCGCCAGTAGGCCAGCAGCGCATGGCTCAGCTGGCACGGTTCGCTGTCCTGGTGCTCGGTGCTCAGGCTCAGTTCCATGCTCGCTCCAAGCCGGGCATGCAGGTCGACCTGCCAGTCGCACAGGTCCAGGCGCCATTTCAGGGTCACCCCCTCCTCGTCCTCGCGGCTGTCCACCAGCTTCCAGTCCAGCAGGCGCGCCCAGCCATGGGCCGGCCACAGGTCCTCGCTGGGATGGCGGCCATACCAGGGCCAGCACACCGGCACGCCTCCGCGGATAGCCCCTACCTGCGGCCACTGCTCGGCGCACCACAACCAGGGTTTCTCACCGGCGGGTTGAAAGTGCAGGAGCTGCCCGCCCTGGCGGCTGAACACTGCCTGGCAGCGAGGGTGGTCGATGATCAGCACATCGCGCTGCTGGTAACGCTCCCACTCGAAGGTCGGCCTGGGCCGTTGCGAGGTGAAGAAGCGATGTAGCGGATGTTCGGGCATGGTTCCAAGCTCTTTTGTTGTTCGAGATAGCGCTGTCTCAGCCCGTGCCCGCTAACCACTGCAGACCAGTGGTTAGCGGGAAGGCCGAAATGGATGGCGTAAATTTACAACAATTTTTCTCAGAATGACGACTGAATCTTCAACCCCGCGACCAGCGCGTTGTCCACTTCATCCACACCGCCCGGGCTCTTGATGTACTGCAGGTTCGGGCGCACGGTCAGCCAGTTGGTGACGTGGAAGCCGTAGTAGAGCTCGGCGTTGTACTCGGTACGCTGCAGCGGCGCGAAGCCTGGGTTGTCATAGTCGTTGATGCCGGACTGGGCATTGAGCAGCTCGGCACGCTTCTTCACATCGTCATTGACGTGGATGCGGGCGATGCCGAAGCCGATGTCGTCCTTGGGCCGGGCATCGAAGGCGCCCTTGTAGACCAGGCCGACCTGCTGGTAGTTGTCGACCACGTTGGTGGCCTTGTCGTGCACGGTGAAGTTGGCGAACAGGCTCAGGCCGCGGTTGACGTCGCCGGCATGGGCGGTGACCTGCTGCTGGGCCACGACCCACCAGCCGTGCTTGCTGGAGTGCGACTTGAACGCCGCGCCGGTCAGCGCCTGCGGGTTGCCGTTGATGTCGTCGTACACGTCGTCGGCCTTGGCGGTGCTGTAGTAGTAGCCCAGGCGGTACTCGCCCGGCAGGCCGTTGACCTTCGGCGACCACACCGCCTCCACCGGCAGTATCGCGCCCTTGGTGCCGCTGCCGCTGAGTTTGAAGCCGTTGCCGGTCTCCAGGTTCGACGGGTTCTGCTCGTAGGCGCCGACCTGGACGAAGAATTCCGGGGTGATGTTGTACTTGACCCGCAGCGCCCACTGGCTGACCGGCCAGTTGTACCAGATGCCGCCGACCCAGTTGCCCACTTGCGAGCCGCAGAAGGCCAGGTTCTGGAAGTCGCAGGGGAAGCTGTTGAAGTCCTCGCCCTCGCCGAAGCGGCCGAATTTCACGTCCAGCGCGCCGTCGAAGTACTTCTGCTTGACCCACATCTGCGTCAGGCGCCAGGTCTGGCCGCGCCCCCAAACCTCCTGCACCGAGCTGAACTGCCCGGCACGCGGGTCGCTGATGCGGTCGTTGGACAGGTTGCGGCCGCTACGCTCGGTGATCGCCAGCTTGAACTCGGTGTCCTTCCAGCCGAAGATCTTCTCCAGGTCCAGGTGCGCGCCCAGGGCGAACTGGTCGCTGTAGCGCGCGGTCTTGTCGTCGTTGTAGCCACCGTGCAGGTTGCCGGCCACTTCGCCAACGTAGTCGAGGGTGAAGTCGTAGCCCTTCTCCAGCAGCTCGGTACGGGTGCCGCCCCAGTCGCCGGTCATCCATTTCGATTCCGACGAGAAAGCCTCGGCGGCCTGGGCCCCGCTGCTGCCGATCAGCGCCAGCAAGGCGAGCGATCCCAGGGTCTTGATGCGATTGCGATGTTCCATCCCTTTGCGTCCTCTTTTCTTGTTATGCATTGTTCTAGACGATTCAACGGCCTTTGAAGCGAGTCACGTTGTCCTTGATGGCAGTGCCGCTGGCGGCGAGGTCGAGACGTTCGCCGCTGCCGGCGTCGAACAGCAGCACCCGCGCCGGGTCGAACTGCAGGTTGAGGCTGTCGCCCACCCGGCACGGCACATCCGGCGCCAGGCGGCAGCAGACCTTGGTCTGGTTGAGGGTGACGAACACCAGCAGGTCCGGGCCGGTGGGCTCGGTGACCTGCACTTCGGCGCGGATCGCGGGCATGCCGTTACCCTCGGCGGCCCCCAGCGAGATTTGTTCAGGGCGCACGCCGAGGATAATCTCGCGCCCTTCCAGCTCGTCCGCCGCCACGCCCAGCGGCAGCTCGCAGCGCGCCTGGCCGCTGTCGAGCAGCGCCAGCACCCGCCCGTCCTGCTTCATCAGGCGCACGGGAATGAAATTCATCGGCGGCGAGCCGATGAAACTGGCGACGAACAGATTGGCCGGGTCGTTGTAGATCTGTTGCGGGGTGCCGAACTGCTGAATGATGCCGTCCTTCATCACCGCCACCTTGTCGCCCAGGGTCATGGCCTCGATCTGGTCATGGGTGACATACACCGTGGTGGTCTTCAGGCGCTGGTGCATCAGCTTGATCTCGGTGCGCATCTCCACCCGCAGCTTGGCGTCGAGGTTCGACAGCGGTTCGTCGAACAGGTAGATCTTCGGCCGCCGCGCCAGCGCCCGGCCCATGGCCACGCGCTGCTGCTGGCCGCCGGACAGCTGGCCGGGCTTGCGCCCCAGCAGGTGCTCGATCTGCAGCAGCTTGGCCACCCGCGCCACCTCCTCGTCGATGGCGGCCTGGGACATCTTGCGGATCTTCAGGCCAAAGGCGATGTTGTCGCGCACGTTCATGGTCGGGTACAGCGCGTAGGACTGGAACACCATGGCGATGTCGCGATCCTTGGGGCTCATGCCGCTGACATCCTCGTCGTCGATGAGGATCGCCCCGCCGCTGATGCTTTCCAGGCCGGCGATGCAGTTCATCAGCGTCGACTTGCCGCAGCCCGAGGGCCCGACCAGGATCAGGAACTCGCCGTCCTTGATCGCCAGCTGGATGTCCTTGAGCGTGTCCGGCAGGCCCGCACCATAGGTCTTGTGCACATTGCGAAGTTCGAGTGTTGCCATGACTTACCCCTTGACCGCGCCGGCGGTCAGCCCGCGCACGAAATACTTGCCCGCAATCACGTAGACCAGCAGCGTCGGCAGCCCGGCGATCATCGCCGCGGCCATGTCGACGTTGTATTCCTTGGCCCCGGTGCTGGTGTTGACCAGGTTGTTCAGGGCCACGGTGATCGGTTGCGAGTCGCCGCTGGAGAACACCACGCCGAACAGGAAGTCGTTCCAGATCTGGGTGAACTGCCAGATCAGGCAGACCATGATGATCGGCGTCGACATCGGCAGGATGATCCGCCCGAAGATGGTGAAGAACCCGGCGCCGTCCAGACGCGCGGCCTTGACCAGCGCCTCGGGGATGCTCACGTAGTAGTTGCGGAAGAACAATGTGGTGAAGGCCAGGCCGTACACCACATGCACCAGCACCAGGCCGCTGGTGGTGCTGGCCAGGCCCAGCTTGCCGAGGGTGAACGAGGCCGGCAGCAGCACGGTCTGGAACGGCAGGAAGCAGCCGAACAGCAGCAGGCCGAAGAACAGCTGCGAGCCACGGAAGCGCCACATCGACAGCACGTAGCCGTTGAGCGCGCCAATGGCCGTGGAGATCAGCACCGCCGGCACGGTGATCAGGATCGAGTTGAGGAAGTAGCCGTTGACCGTGGCCCAGGCCTTGGCCCAGCCAATGCCGGTGAACACCGCAGGCCAGCTCAGCAGGTTGCCGGTGCTGATGTCCTCGGGGGTCTTGAAGCTGGTCAGCAGCATGACCACCAGTGGCACCAGGTACAGCAACACCGCCAGCAGCAGCACCGCGTGGATGGCGATGCGGCTGAGGTTCAGCGCGGGTTTGTCGACAGGACTAGTCATGGCGTTTGCCCCGCAGCTCGGAGTACAGGTAGGGGACGATGATCGCCAGGATCGCGCCCAGCATGAGGATCGCGCTGGCCGAGCCCATGCCCATCTGCCCACGGCTGAAGGTGAACGAGTACATGAACATTGCCGGCAGGTCCGAGGAGTAGCCCGGCCCCCCCGCGGTCATCGCCGCCACCAGGTCGAAGCTTTTGATCGCGATGTGCGCGAGGATCATCAGCGAGCTGAAGAACACCGGGCGCAGACTGGGCAGCACCACGGTCCAGTAGATGCGCGGCAGGCTGGCGCCATCGAGCTGTGCGGCGCGGATGATCGACTGGTCGACGCCGCGCAGGCCGGCGAGGAACATCGCCATGATGAAGCCCGAGGCCTGCCACACGGCAGCGATCACCAGGCAGTAGACCACCCGGTCGGGGTCGATCAGCCAGTCCAGGCGAAAGCCTTCCCAGCCCCAGTCACGCAGCAGCTTGTCCAGGCCCATGCCTGGGTTGAGCAGCCACTTCCAGGCGGTACCGGTGACGATCATCGACAGCGCCATGGGGTACAGGTAGATGGTGCGGATGAAGCCTTCGCGGCGGATGCGCTGGTCGAGCAGCACGGCAAGGAACACGCCGATGGCCAGGGTGATGCCGATGAACAGACCGCCGAACAGCAGCAGGTTCTTGCTCGCCACCCACCAGCGGTCGTTGTCGAACAGCCGGGCGTACTGGGCCAGGCCCGCCCATTTGTAGGTGGGCAGGAAAGTAGAGGTGGTGAACGAGAGGACGAAGGTCCACAGGATGTAGCCGTAGAAGCCCACCAGGACGATGAACATGCTCGGCGCCAGCACCAGTTTCGGCAGCCAGCGCTGCAGCGCGTCCAGGGGGGAGGCCCGCAGGCGGGCGGTTGCTGTAGTCATGATCTGGGTTCCCGATACGAGATTGCCTGCGCGGGCCTTATCGCTGGCAAGCCAGCTCCCACAGGTACAGGTGTGCTCAGGCTGATCGCTGTACCTGTGGGAGCCGCGGTTCGCCGCCGCGACTTGCCGGCGATAGGGCCGTCAGCCCCTTACTTGGCCGCTTTGACAGCTGCGTTCAGCTTCTTCGCCGCGTCGGCCGGATCGGCCTTGGGATCGTTGATGTAGTTGGTCACCACATCGAAGAACGCCCCCTGTACCGCCAGGGTGGTGGCCATGTTGTGCGCCATGCTCGGTTGCAGGCCGCCGGACTTGGCGTCGGCCAGGAAGTCCTTGGCCGCCGTCTGGGCGCAGCTGTCGAAGCCGTACTTGCCCATGTCGGCAAGCATGTCGTTACGCACCGGGATCGAGCCCTTGTTGATGCTGAAGACCTTCTGGAAGTCTTCGCCCAGGACCTTGCGGGCGATGTCCTGCTGGCCTGCCGCGGTTCCCTTGTCCTTTTGCTTGAACACCACCAGCGAGTCGATGTTGTAGAGGAAGGCCTGGTCGGTGCCGGGGAAGGCCACGCACTGGTAGTCCTTGCCAGCGGTCTTCTTCGCCAGGGTCCATTCGCTCTTGGCCCAGTCGCCCATGATCTGCATGCCGGCCTTGCCGTTGATGACCTTGGCCGCTTCAAGGTTCCAGTCCTGGCCCTTGCCGTCCGGGTCCATGTAGGTGGCGACCTTCTTAAGCTCGGTGAGCGCCTTGACCATCTCGGGGCCGGTCAGGGCCTTTTCATCCAGCTCGACCAGGGCCTTCTTGTAGCCCTCGACGCCCATCACCGAGAGCACCACATTCTCGAACACAGTGCTGTCCTGCCACGGCTGGCCGCCGTGGGCCAGTGGGATGAAGCCAGCAGCCTTGAGCTTGTCGGCAGCGGCGTAGAATTCATCGAGGGTAGTCGGGGCCTTGTCGATACCAGCCTTCTTGAACACTTGCGGGTTGATCCACAGCCAGTTGATACGGTGGATGTTCACTGGCACGGCCACGTAGTCGCCGTCGTACTTCACGGTGTCGGCGACCTTCTTGTCGAGCAGGCCGTCCCATTTCTCGTCCTTGGCCACGCCCTTGAGCACGTCGGGATCGAGCAGCCCGGTGGCGGCCCAGTCCTGGATATCCGGGCCCTTGATCTGCGCGACTCCGGGCGGGTTGCCGGCCACGGCGCGGCTCTTGAGCACGGTCATGGCGGTAGAGCCACCGCCGCCGGCAACGGCGCCGTCCTTCCAGGTGAAGCCGTCCTTCTCGACCTGCGCCTTGAGCACGTCGACGGCGGCCTTCTCGCCGCCGGAGGTCCACCAATGGACGACTTCCACGCTGCCTTTGGAGTCGGCGGCCTGGGCACTGAGGGAGAACAGGGAGGCGAAGGAGATCGCGGCGGCGAGACGAAGCGTCGGATGCATGGGATTACCTTTCTTGTTGTTATGCGAGGCAAGACTGTCGCTTGCATGGCATGAAGTGTAGGGAGGTCGCGCCCGGCGCCAGGTAACGAACGGATGCGCGAATGTCATCGTCTGGTTACAAAGCCAGGGCCGTCGCCAAGCTCGGCGCCAGCGGCAGGCGTGGCAGCAGCAGGGCCTGGTAGGCGTGGTAGAGGTCGGGCTTGCCGCCCCAGATGCGCGCACTGGGCAGCAGTGCCGGGTCGAGTTCGTGGTGCCAGCTGCCATGGACGCGGTCGATGAAGTGACTGGCGATGAAGTCCCAGAAGCAGCGGTACCAGTGTTCGTACTGGGCTTCACCGGTACGTCGCAACAGCGCCGCGGCAGTGGCACAGGCCTCGGCATGCACCCAGTGCAGGCGCTCGCGCACCACCGGGCGGTTGTGCCAGTCCAGGGTGTAGACCAGCCCCGGCGCGCCGTCTGCCTGCCAGGCGTGGCGACAGGCGCTGTCGAACAGGCTCCGGGCGGCGGGCAGCAAGGACTCGGGCGCAGGTAGTTGCGCCCTTTGCAGGGCCGCCTCCAGGTGCAACACCAGGCGCGCCCATTCGAAGGCGTGGCCGGGCGTGGTCCCGTAAGGACGGAAGCCATCGGCGGGGTTGTCGCGGTTGTAGTCGGGGAGCGCCTGCCACTGCGCATCGAAATGTTCCGTGACGCGCATACCGTCGGCGGCGGCGTGGGTCAGGATCAAGCGCTCGACGATCCGTTGGGCGCGCAGCAACCACTGTGTGTCGCCGGTCACGTCAGCCACGGCGAGGAAGGCTTCGACGCCGTGCATGTTGCTGTTGGCGCCCCGGTAGGCCTCCGCCTGCCGCCAGTCGCGGGAGAACGACTCGCGCAGGGCGCCCTCCTCTTCGCACCAGAAGCGCTGCGCGATGACCTGGGTTACCGCCTCCAGCAACGCCGACGCCTGGCTGATGCCCACCACCACCGCCGAGCTGGCGGCGAGGGCGACGAAGGCGTGCAGGTAGGCGGCCTTGCCGGTGTCGCCATGACCTTCGGGCTGCGCGTACCAGCCGTCATGTTCCTGGTCGCGCAACGGGCCTTGCAGGGCGCCGACGCCATGCTCGACCAGCTCGCGGCAACCCGGAACGCCCTGGATATGCGCCAAGGCGAAACTGTGGGTCATGCGCGCGGTGTTCATGGTCTCGGCCAGGGCGCAACGGGGCAGGCGGCCTTCGTCATCGAGGTTGCCGAACCCCTGGGGCAGGCGCGAAGCCCTGGCGAAGGCGATCAGGCGCAGGGCCTCGGCGACGAGCCAGGCATGGTGTGTCGGGGAGTCGAGCCAGCTGATGGCCATGGGTGCACCTTCCTTGTTGTTGTCAGCCGATTCTAGTCAGCCATCCTGGCTGGCATGTCACGAAGCCCGGCTCGATTGTCACCGCATCGTTACATCCAAGCCCTTATCGCGGGGCAAGGGCTCATTCGGCTGTACGCGGCAGGTACAAGGTCACCCGCAACCCACCCTCGCGCAGGTTCAACAGGCTCACCTCGCCGCCATGGCTATGGGCGATGTTGCGCGCGATGCCCAGCCCCAGCCCATACCCCTGCTGCTGCCCGGCCAGGCGGAAGTGCGGCTCGAACACCTGTTCCAGGCGCTGTTCCGGCACCCCCGGGCCCTGGTCGTCCACCTGCAGCACGAAGCTCTCGGCGGTATCGATGATGCGCAGCTGCGCCCGCTCGCCGTACTTGATGGCGTTGTCGATCAGGTTGCCGATGCAGCGGCGCAAGGCCAGCGATTTGCCGGGGTACGGTGCCAACGCCTGCCCCTCCACGGTGATGCGCCCATCGCCGAGATAAGGCTCGGCCAGCAGCTCCAGCACCTGATTGAGGTCGATCGGCTCGATATTTTCGTGGATATCGGTGTCCTTGACACATTGCAGCGCACCCTTGACCAGCAGCTCCAGTTCATCGAGATCGCGGCTGAACTTGGCCTGCAGCTTCTCGTCCTCGAGCAGCTCCACTCGCAGGCGCAGGCGCGTGATCGGTGTGCGCAGGTCATGGGAAATGGCGCTGAACAGCTGGGAACGCTCGGTCAGGTAACGGCTTATCCGATCACGCATGTTGTTGAACGCCCGCCCCACCTCGACCACTTCGCTGCCTCCGCCTTCGGCCACCGGGGCCACGTCCGCCCCCAGCGACATTTCCCGCGCCGCCCGTGCCAGGCGTTTGAGCGGCCGGCTCTGCCAGTGCACCAGCAGGCCGATGAACAGCAGCAACAGCACGGTGGTCAGGGCAATGAAGCCGATCTGCTGACGCGGCAAGCGTTCGGCCTCAAGGCTGGTGTAGGGCTCGGGCAGCAGCGAGGCGATGTACAGCCACTCGCCTTCGCCGAGGCGGATCTGGGTCACCAGCACCGGCGGATTGAGCGGCTCGAGGGTCAACGAATAGTGCGCCCACGAGCGGGGCAGCTCATCGAGTTTCAGGCCGCTGTTGAAAATGCGCAGATCGTCGGGGCTGACGAACTCCACGGAAATCTCCATCTGCTGGCCAAGACGCTCGTGCAGCACCTCCTGGAATACGTCGATCACCGCCTGCTTGCGCGGGGTGATCGGTAACACCGGCATTTCCAGAGGCTTGACGTTGAGCGAGACGAAGAAGCGCGTGCCGCCCATGCTGCGCAACTGATCCAATACCATGGGCCGGTAGGCCACCGGCAGCGAGCGGAAGTAGCTGACACTGGCACTCATCGAGTGCGCGAGGCTGCTGGCGCTGGCGCGCAAGCCCTGCAGCTGGCTGGCGCGCAATTGCGCGACCCAGATCACGCTGGACAGGCCCTGAGCCAGCAATACCACCAGCAAGGTAAGCAGCAGCATGCGCCCCAACAGCGAGCGCGGCAGCAGGCGCCAGCGACGCTCGTCAGGCCGGGCAGACATTGGCCGCCAGCAGGTAGCCGCTGCCACGCACGGTGCGGATCAGCCGGGGTGGTTTTTCCGTGTCGCGCAGGCGCTGGCGCAGGCGACTGACCGCCATGTCGACGATACGGTCCAGCGGCATCGGTTCGCGACCACGGGTGGCGTTGCCGATGGTGTCGCGGTCGAGGATCTGCTGCGGGTGATCGAGAAACAGTTTGAGCAGGGCGAAGTCGGCGCCGGAGAGGATCACTTCTTCGCCGTCGCGGTGGAACAGACGGTGGCTGATCGTGTCCAGGCGCCAGTCATCGAAGGCCAGCACCGCACTGGCCAGCGTCGCCTGGCCGAAATCGGCACGGCGCAACAAGGCCTTGATCCGTGCCTGCAGCTCTCGCGGGCTGAAGGGTTTGCCGAGGTAGTCGTCGGCGCCCAGCTCCAGGCCGATGACCCGATCGGCTTCATCGGAACTGGCGGTGAGCATGATGATCGGCACCCGCGCCTGGCGCGGGTGCTGGCGAACCCAGCGACACAGGCTGAAGCCGTCTTCGTCGGGCAGCATCACGTCGAGGATCACCAGGTCGTAGGGGTTGGCGTCCAGGGCGCGGCGAAAGCCCTGGCCGTCAGGTTCGGCGTGCACCTGCAGGCCGCAGCGGGCGAGGTAGGTCTGCAGCAGTTCGCGGATGTCCTGGTCGTCGTCGACCATCAGGATCGATTTGCCGGCAGTGGTCACAATGGTCAGTCCTCTTGTTATGCGCAGATCTTTGTGTCTGCTGTTTGGGGCTGCTGCGCAGCCCTTTCGCTGCGGTTCGTCGCCACGACAAGCCAGCTCCCACAGGGGCCGGGTGGGAGCTGGCTTGCCAGCGAAAGGGCCGCAAAGCGGCCCCAACGATCACCGATCCAGCGCTTGCTGCAGCGCCACCCCCGCCCCCAGCAACCCGGAAAACTCCGCCGTCACCAGCCATACCGGCACCCCGGCGAAGTAGCCGCTCATGCAGCCCTTGTCGGCGAAGCTCGCGGCAAAGCCGCTGCGCAGGAACAATTCGGCGAAACGGGGAATCACGCCACCGACAATGTAGACGCCACCCCGCGCCCCGAGGGTGAGCACATTGTTGCCCGCCACCCGGCCGAGGAACCGGCAGAACTGCTCGACCACCGCCAGCGCCCGTGGCTCGTTGGCCAGCGCCGCGTCGGTGATCTGCGCCGGGGTCTTGTGCGTCGGCGCAGCACCATCGAGCGCACAGATGGCCTGGTACAGGCGCACCAGCCCACCGCCACTGAGCACGGTCTCGGCACTGACATGGCCGATCTGCCGATGGATTTCCTGATGAATCGCCGCTTCGCGGGCATTGCCCACCGGCAGGTCGACATGCCCGCCCTCCCCCGGCAGTGCCAGCCAGTGCTCACCGTGGCGCAGCAAGCTGCCCACGCCGAGGCCGGTACCGGGGCCGATCACCAGCGCCGGGCGCGATGGATCGGCGAGGCCTGCGCAGACTTCACGAAATTCGCCTGCGCGCAGGCGAGTCATGCCCAGCGCCATCGCGGAAAAGTCGTTGATCAGCAGCAGGCGGTCGACCTGCAGCGTCTGGCAGAACGCGCTGCGGCTCAGGCGCCAGTGGTTGTTGGTAAAGCGGAATTCGTCGCCGTCCACGGGGCCTGCCACCGCCAGGCACACCGCCGCCAGGCCGCCACGGGCGATGCTCTGGTCGGCCAGATAGGCCTCGATGGCCTGTTCAGGGCTGGTGTAGTCGGCGGTGGCCAGCACCTGCACCGCCTGCAGTTCATTGTCGCGCCACACGGCAAAACGCGCGTTGGTGCCACCGATGTCGCCGACCAGCAAGGCCTTCATTCGAGGTTCTCCAGGGCCGAGGTGAAGGCGCTCGCGCCTTGCTCGGCGGAACTGAACGCCACACGCATGAAGCCGAACAGCTCACGCCCGCACCCCAGGTCGTTGCCCTTGGGTGGCGCAGGCAGTTCACGGTCGGCCAGTTCCTCGGCCGAGACCATGATCCGCAGCGTGCCTTCGGCACCATCGACGCGCACGATATCACCATCGCGCACCCGCGCCAGCGGGCCACCATCAAAAGCCTCCGGGCAGACGTGGATAGCCGCCGGGATCTTGCCCGAGGCACCGGACATGCGCCCGTCAGTGACCAGCGCCACCTTGAAGCCGCGATCCTGCAGCACGCCGAGGAACGGCGTCAGCTTGTGCAACTCGGGCATGCCGTTGCAGCGCGGCCCCTGGAAGCGCACCACGGCGACGAAGTCCCGCTCCAGCTCGCCGGCCTTGAATGCATCGGCCAGAGACTGCTGGTCGTGGAACACCCGGGCAGGCGCCTCGACCACCCGGTGCTCGGGCGCCACGGCGGAAACCTTCATCACGCCACGGCCAAGGTTGCCTTCCATCACCCGCAAACCGCCCTCGGCGGAGAACGGCCGCGCCACCGGGCGCAGGATGCTTTCGTCGAGACTGTCCTTCGGCCCCTCGCGCCAGACCAGGCGGCCATCCTCCAGGAACGGCTCCTGGGTGTAGCGGCGCAGGCCATGCCCGGCCACGGTATTGACGTCCTCGTGCAGCAGGCCCGCGTCGAGCAGCTCGCGAATGAGGAAGGCCATGCCGCCGGAGGCCTGGAAGTGGTTGATGTCGGCCTTGCCGTTGGGATAGACGTGGGACAGCGTCGGCACCACATCGGACAGGTCGGCCATGTCCTGCCAGGTCAGCTGGATGCCGGCGGCCTGGGCGATGGCCGGGATATGCAGGGTGTGGTTGGTCGAGCCGCCGGTGGCGTGCAGGGCGACGATCGAGTTGACCAGCGCCTTTTCGTCGACGATCTGGCCAATGGGCATGAAGCTGCCACTGGCCTTGGTCATGCGCGTGACCTGGCGCGCGGCCTCGGCTGTGAGGGCATCGCGCAGCGGCGTGTAGGGGTTGACGAACGAAGCGCCCGGCAGGTGCAGGCCCATGACCTCCATCACCAGCTGGTTGGTGTTGGCGGTGCCGTAGAAAGTGCAGGTGCCGGGGCCGTGGTAGCTCTTCATTTCCGATTCGAGCAGTTGCTCGCGGGTGGCCTTGCCCTCGGCGTAGCGCTGGCGCACATCGGCCTTTTCCTTGTTGGAAATGCCCGAGACCATCGGCCCGCCCGGCACGAAGATCGTCGGCAGGTGGCCGAAACGCAAGGCGCCCATCATCAGCCCGGGGACGATCTTGTCGCAGATGCCCAGCATCAGCGCGGCATCGAACATGTTGTGCGACAGGGCGATGGCGGTGGACATGGCGATCACTTCACGGCTGGCGATGGCCAGCTCCATGCCCGGCTCGCCCTGGGTGACGCCGTCGCACATTGCCGGCACGCCGCCGGCGAACTGGCCGACCGAACCGACTTCGCGCAGCGCCTGTTTGATCTGTTCGGGGAAGTGCTGGTACGGCTGGTGCGCCGAGAGCATGTCGTTGTAGGCCGAGACAATGGCCACGTTGGCCGCGTTCATCAGCCGCAGGGTCTGCTTGTCGTCCCCACCGCAGCCGGCCACGCCATGGGCGAAGTTGGCGCACTGCAACTGGGCGCGCATGGGTCCGTCACTGGCCGCCCCACGGATCAGCTCAAGGTAGCGTTCACGGGTACGGCGGCTGCGGGCGATCAGCCGTTCGGTGACCTCAAGGATGCGCGAATGCATGTACTGGACTCCAGGCTAACTGTGGGGCGGCTTTACTGGGGCATTTTCCCTCCAAACGATTGCGACCTAGTCTCTAGGAAAAGGCGCATGGACCGCTCGACAGGGGGATAACCCAACCACTCGTTGTATGTTTAAACAAAATACTGCCAGCAAAAAGGCTTGTTTTCTATCTCTCGGTGAATAATCTTGTAATTCCAACAACAAAACCGTTTCAGTGAAGCTGTCCTTTGTGCCACAGGCTTCACCCGACTGCCAGAGGTAATACCATGACCCTACGCATCGCCATCAACGGATTCGGCCGCATCGGACGCAACGTCCTGCGCGCACTGTACACGCAGGGCTACCGCCAGGACCTGCAGGTCGTCGCCATCAACGACCTGGGCGACAGCGCGATGAACGCCCACCTGCTCAAGTACGACAGCGTCCACGGCACCTTTGACGCCACTGTCGAGGCCGACCACGAAAGCCTCACCGTCAATGGCGACCGCATCGCCGTCAGCGCCATCCGCAACCCTGCCGAGCTGCCCTGGAAGACCTTGGCCATCGATGTGGTGTTCGAATGCACCGGGCTGTTCACCGAACGTGCCAAGGCCGCCGCGCACCTGAGCGCCGGGGCCGGCAAGGTGATTGTCAGCGCCCCGGCCAAGGGTGTCGACGCCACCGTGGTCTACGGGGTCAACCACGATGTGCTGCGCGCCTCGCACCAGATCATCTCCAACGCCTCGTGCACCACCAACTGCCTGGCACCGATCGCCCAGGTGCTGCACCGCGAGTTCGGCATCGAGCAAGGCCTGATGACCACCATCCACGCCTACACCAACGACCAGGTGCTCACCGACGTCTACCATAGCGACCCGTACCGCGCCCGCTCGGCCACCCAGTCGATGATCCCGAGCAAGACTGGCGCCGCCGAGGCCGTCGGCCTGGTACTGCCGGAACTGGCCGGCAAGCTCACCGGCATGGCCGTACGAGTGCCGGTGATCAACGTGTCGCTGGTCGACCTCACCGTCAACCTGCAGCGCGAAACCAGCGCCGAGGAAGTCAACCAGCTGTTCCTCGAGGCCAGCCGTCATTCCCGGGTGCTGGGCTATAACGCCCTGCCGTTGGTGTCGTGCGACTTCAACCACAACCCACTGTCGTCGATCTTCGACGCCAACCACACCCGTGCCAATGGGCGGATGCTCAAGGTACTGGCCTGGTACGACAATGAGTGGGGTTTCTCCAACCGCATGCTGGATAACTGCCTGGCGTTGTTCAACGCACGCTGAGGCAGGGAACACGCCCAGGCGGCATTCGACTTGTGTGGGAGCGGGCCCCCTGCTCCCACAAGCTTTACTCTTTCATGACATTTCCATGCTTGACCTTGGCTAGTGATGATAAGCATTATCATTAACCCCAAAGCGCCCAGGTTCCCCCGTGAGTCAGTCCCGGTTCAACTCAGTGTTCCTCACTCAGCGTCTCACTCTGCTGCGCACGCTGCAGCGCATGGTGGGCAACCCCAGCACCGCCGAGGACCTGCTGCAGGAAACCTACCTGCGGGTCACCCGCGCCCTGGGCGAGCGCCCGATCGAGCACCTGGAACCTTTCGTGTTCCAGACCGCCCGCAACCTTGCCCTGGACCACCTGCGCACGCGCCGGGTGCAGGCGCGCACGCTGGTGGACGACGTGCCCGAGCAAGTCCTGCATAACGTCGCGGCGCCTGCCGCGAGCAGCGAGGACGCCGCCCACGCCGAGCAACTGCTCAAGCACCTGAGCGTCAGCCTCGGCCAGTTGAGCGAACGCCAGCAACGCATCTTCATCCTCAGCCGCCTGCACGGCGCCAGCTACCTGGAAATCGCCGAGCAGTTGAGCGTCTCGGCCAGCACCGTGCAGAAGGAGCTGAAACTGATCATGGCCATCTGCATGGGCGTGGCCGATCGTCACCAGTGACGCGACCGCTCGCCGCGGGTCAGCGCAAAGCCCTTGCCATGGGCAAGGTCTGCACTGATCATGCGCAAAAAATGCCCGATGCAAGGATCCCCCGTGACCGACCACCCCACCCCTCGCCCGTCACCCGCCGAGCCTGATGCCCGCGCCCGTGCCCGCGAAGAGGCGCTGGACTGGTTGATCCGCCTGCAATGCGCCAGCGAAGACGACACCCGCGCGTTCGAGCACTGGCTGGGCGCCGAGCCGGAAAACGCCGAGGCCTATGTCGAGGCCGAAGCGCTGTGGAACGGCGCCTCGCTGCGCCAGGCCGCCGGCCAGTTGCAGCACAGGCGCAAGCGCTCGCTTGCCGGGCGCCTGCGCAGCCACTGGAAACCGCTGGCTACCGCCGCGGTGCTGCTGGTCGGGTTGTTCACTTTCGGCAACCTGCCGGTGCGCCTGCAGGCCGACCACCTGACCGTGGTCGGCGAGCGCCAGCGCCTGGAGCTGGACCACGGCGCCAAGGTGCTGCTCAACACCAATTCGGCCTTTGCCAGCGACGAACGCGATGGCCGCAAGGTTGCCCGCCTGTTGCAGGGCGAGGCGTATTTCCAGGTGTCCAACGCCAGCCAGCCGCCGCTTGAAGTCCAGGCCGGCCCACTGCGCGCCAGCGTGCGCGACACCGATTTCGCCGTGCGCTACCTCGATGGCGAAGCCCAGGTGCGGGTGCAGCGCGGCGACGTCGACCTGCAGGCCGCGAGCGACCAGCGCATCCGCCTGAGTGCCGGTGACAGCATCAGCGTCGGCCCCACGGGCTTCGGTCAGCGCCAGCGCCCCGACATGAGCAAGGACCTGGCCTGGATCGAAGGCCGCCTGGTGTTCGAGAACTGCCCGCTGAGCCAGGTGCTCGCCGAGGTCCGCCGCTACTACCCGGGATGGATCATCAACCGCAACGCGCACCTGGAGCAGGTCGCGGTCACCGGCAACTACCGCCTCGACCAGCCGCTGGAAACGCTACGTGCCCTGGCCCATATCACCTCGGCGCAACTGCATGAGTACCCTGCCGTGGTAATCCTCAACTGACCTTGTATTTTTTTTACGCGATCCCCCTGCCTCGCCCGTCTCGTTATAGCCAATACGATTGATTCTCGTTCGAAAACGAGAACAAACACTGTCTATGACTTACGCGCGACAGGGAGCGCTTTCGATGCCCACAGGTCAAACCCGCCCGTCCTCTTCTTCCCGCCGCCGCGGGCAATTGTCCCTGTTGACCTTGGCCCTGCTCGCCAGCGGCGCCTGCAGCCTGCCCGCGCTGGCCGTGGAACCGGCCCAGGCGAGCAGCCCGCGCATGGGCGACTACCGCTTCGCCATCGCCCAGCAACCGCTGGTCGAGGCCATCAATGCCTTCAGCCAGGTCACCGGCTGGCAGGTCGGCTTCAGCGCCGAGCTGGCCGACGGCGTGGCCTCGCCGGGCGTACAGGGCTCGCTGGCCCCGGAAGCGGCGCTGCAGCGCCTGCTGCGCGGCACCGGCCTGGGCTACCGCAAGATCGGCAACGGCAACGTGGTGCTCGAACGCCAGGCCGCCGGCAACGCCATCGCCCTGCAGCAGGTGACCGTCAGCGCCACCCGTAGCGCCCAGGACGTCAGCCAGGTGCCGAGCACCGTCAGCGTGCAGACCCGCGAGCAACTGGACCGGCAGAACGTCAACGACATCAAGGAACTGGTGCGCTATGAGCCGGGTGTTTCCGTCGGTGGCGTCGGCCAGCGCAGCGGCCTGAATGGCTACAACATTCGCGGCATCGACGGTGAACGCATCTTGACCCAGGTCGACGGCGTGTCGATCCCCGACAGTTTCTTCTATGGCCCCTACGCCCAGACCCAACGCAACTATGTCGACCCGGAAATCGTCAAGCGCGTCGAGATCCTCCGCGGCCCAGCCTCGGTGCTGTATGGCAGCAATGCCATCGGTGGCGCGGTGAGTTACTACACCCTCGATCCCGAGGACATCATCAAGCCGGGCAAGGATGTCGGCGCGCGTCTGAAGACCGGCTACAGCTCTGCTGACGAAAGCTGGCTGACCTCGGCCACCGTCGCCGGTCGCCAGGGCGACTTCGATGGCCTGCTGCACCTGAGCCAACGCAACGGTCATGAAACTGAATCGTATGGCGAACACGGCGGCACCGGCCTGAACCGCAGCAAGGCCAACCCGGAGGACGTACGCACCACCAACGTCCTGGCCAAGCTTGGCTGGAACTACGCCGACGATGCCCGCTTCGGCTTCACCTACGAGCACTACAAGGACGACCGCGACCAGAACATCCTGAGCGCTGTCGGAGGCCCCTTCATTCCGGGCCGCGGCGCCTCGAACATGTATCGGATGCGCCAGGGCGACGACACCGTTACCCGCGAGCGCTTCGGCATCAACCATGAATTCGGCCTCGAAAGCCTGGTCGCCGACCACGTGAAATGGAGCCTGAACTACCAGATCGCCAAGACCGACCAACGCACCGATGAGCTTTATTTCGCCAGTGGCCGCCAGGTGCTCCGCGATCGCCAGACCACCTACAAGGACCGCCAGTGGGTATTCGACGCCCAGCTGGACAAGGCTTTCAGCCTCGGTGCCACCGACCACCTGCTGACCTACGGCACGACGCTCAAGCATGAAAAGATCACCGGTTCACGCAGCGGTACCGGCACCTGCCTCAACGTCGGCGGCAGCTGTACGGCGATCGGCCAGAACAGCCCCGGCGACGGCCAGGTAAGGGTCAGCGACTTCCCCGACCCGACGGTCAACACCTACAGCCTGTTCGCCCAGGACGAAATCCGCTGGAACAACTGGACCTTCCTGCCGGGCGCGCGGTACGACTACACCCGCATGGAACCGAAGATGACCAGCGAGTTCCTGCGCGGGGTCCAGGGCAACGGTGCGGCGCCGGGGGCCATCGACGACGCTGACAAGAAGTGGCACCGCGTATCGCCGAAGTTCGGCGTGACCTATGCCTTCGACGACCACTACACCTGGTACGGTCAGTACGCCGAGGGCTTCCGTACCCCGACCGCCAAGGCCATGTTCGGCCGCTTCGACAACCCGACCCTGGGCTACAGCGTCCAACCCAACCCGGACCTCGAGCCAGAGAAGAGCAAAAGCTACGAAACCGGCCTGCGCGGCAACTTCGAGGCCGGCAACTTCGATGTCGCGGTGTTCTACAACAAGTACCGCGACTTCATCAACGAAGACGCCGTGCAGTCGGCCAACCTGGGTTCGACCTTCCAGGCCAACAACATCAAGCACGCAACCATCAAGGGCGCGGAGTTCAAGGGCCGCCTGAACCTCGACCTCTTCGGCGCTGCCCAGGGCCTGTACACCCAAGGCTCGCTGGCCTATGCCCGCGGTCGCAACGACGACAACGGTCAGCCACTGAACAGCGTCAACCCGCTGACTGCGGTCCTCGGCCTGGGCTACGAGCAACAGAACTACGGGGGCCTGCTGAGCTGGACCCTGGTCAAGCGCAAGGACCGCGTCGACGACTCCACCTTCTTCGCCCCCGATGGCGCCAGCAAGCAGTTCCGCACCCCTGGTTACGGCGTGCTGGACCTGACCGGCTACTACAAGGTGACGGACGACATCACCGTCAACGCAGGCCTCTACAACCTGACTGACAAGAAGTACTGGCAGTGGGATGACGTACGTGGCTACGACGCGCTTGGCGAAGCGGGAGTGACCCAGCCGGCCAATCTCGACCGCCTGACCATGCCGGGCCGCAACTTCGCCATCAACCTGGTGTGGGACATCTGACGGGGCGAGATCGCCATCGCCGGGCAAGCCCATTCCCCCAGGTCGTCTGTGGGAACGGACTTGCCCGGCACTGTGTCGAGCCCTGTGCGAATGATTTCACTTCGCAGGTGAGGTTTTTTTACTGTCCCGCGTCTTCTCCTTCGTCTTGTCACTAGACAGCCCCATTTTCCAAGGATGCCCCCATGACCGCCCCTTCCACCGAACGCGCCAACCTGCGCTCCCAGCGCCTGAACCAGGTCACCCACGCCCCGCACACCGAGCTGGACGCCCTGGTCAAGTCGCACAAGCCGTTCGACAGCCGCGAGAGCTTCGCCCGCTTCGTGGTCGCCCAGTACCTGTTCCAGTCCGAGCTGCAGGCGCTGTACTCCGACCCGCAACTGATCGCCATCGTGCCGGATCTGGCCGAGCGCTGCCGCGCCGAGCAGGCCCGCCTGGACCTGGCCGACCTCGACACCGAAGTGCCCGCGCCCTTCGCCGGCGCCCTGGGCAAGCCAAGCCTGGGCGAAGCCCTGGGCTGGATCTTCGTCTCCGAAGGCTCCAAACTGGGCGCCGCGTTCCTGATCAAGCGCGCCGTGGCCCTGGAACTGTCCGAAACCTTCGGCGCCCGTCACCTGGGCGAACCGGCGGGTGGTCGCGCCGAAGGCTGGAAACAGTTCACCCGCATTCTCGACAGCCTGGACCTGTCGCCCGAGGAAGACGCCGCCGCCGAACGTGGCGCGGTAGCCGCCTTCGAACGCTTCACCGAGCTGCTCAAGCATGCCTATGCCGCCGACGCGGCGCTGGCCTGACACGCTTTACCCGGCCGCCCGCGGGCGGCCGCACCGTTGCAGTGAGACCATGACCCGAATCGCCCGCTCCAAAGTATCCCGCCTGCTCTACGCGATCCTGGCCTACGTCAGCCTGGGGATTGGCCTGGTGGCCATCGTCATTCCCGGGCTGCCCACCACCGAGTTCGTCCTCCTCGCCGCCTGGGCCGCCACCCGCAGCTCGCCGCGCCTGTCCGCCTGGCTGGAGAACCACCGGCTGTTCGGCCCGATCCTTTTCAACTGGCGCAACGGCAAGGTGATCCAGCGCCGCGCCAAGGTCAGCGCCACCCTCAGCATGCTGCTGTGCGCGAGCCTCATGCTGATCGTCCTGGAGCACCACTGGCCCGTGTTCCTCGCCATCGGCGGCATGGCGCTGGGCAACCTGTGGATCTGGTCGCGCCCGGAACGGCCTATTCCTCAAGGCAGCGTCGAACTGCAAAATTGATTCAATCGCGCCCGACATGAGCCGTCAGAGGCTAAGCAACCCCGAATACAGCGCATACGCCGCCAGCCCGGCGCCCACCAGCACCGCCGCGAAAATCAGCTTCTCCCATGTGGTGAACAGCACCTGCCCCTGCTCACGCTTGGCCCGGGCGAACAGGACCACCCCAGGCGCGTAGAGCAACGCCGACAGCAGGATGTACTTGAGCCCACCGGCATACAGCAACCACACCGCATACAACAGCGCGATCACTGCGACCAGCATGTCCTTGCGCCGCAGCCCCGCCTGCCCCTGGTAGCTCTCGCCACGCACGGTCAGCAACACCGCATAGGCTGCCGACCAGAAGTAAGGCACCAGGATCATCGACGACGCCAGGTAGATCAGGCTGGTATAGGTCCCGGCCGAGAACAGGGTGATCAGCAGGAAGCCCTGGATCATCACATTGGTCAGCCACAGTGCGTTGGCCGGCACATGGTTGGCGTTTTCCCGCGCCAGGAACCGCGGCATGGTCTTGTCGCGGGCGGTGGCGAAGAGGATCTCGGCACACAGCAGCGCCCACGACAGCAACGCCCCGATCAGCGACACCGCCAGGCCGATGCTGATCAGCAAGGCGCCCCAGGGCCCGACGATATGCTCCAGCACCGAGGCCAAAGAGGGGTTCTGCAAGCCGGCCAGCTCCGGCTGGGTCATCACCCCCAACGACAACACGTTGACCAGCACCAGCAGCGCCAGCACACCGAGAAAACCGATCACCGTGGCCTTGCCCACGTCCGAACGGTGCAGCGCTCGCCCCGAATAGACACTCGCCCCCTCGATGCCGATGAACACGAACACTGTGACCAGCATCATGTTGCGTACCTGCTCCAGCACACTGCCAAACTGCGGGTTGCTCAGCCCCCAGATGTCGCGGGTGAAGATATCGGCGCGAAAGGCGAACGCGGCGATGACGATGAACATCAGCAATGGCACCACCTTGGCCACGGTGGTCACCTGGTTGATGAACGCCGCCTCCTTGATGCCGCGCAGCACCAGGAAGTGCACCGCCCACAGCAGCAACGAGGCGCAGCCGATGGCCACAGGCGTGTTGCCCTGGCCGAACACCGGGAAGTAGAAGCCAAGGGTACTGAACAGCAGCACGAAATAGCCGACATTGCCCAGCCAGGCGCTGATCCAGTAGCCCCAGGCCGAGGAAAAGCCCATGTAGTCGCCGAAACCAGCCTTGGCGTAGGCATACACCCCCGAGTCCAGCTCCGGCTTGCGGTTGGCCAGGGTCTGGAACACGAAGGCCAGCGCCAGCATGCCCACTGCGGTGATGCCCCAGCCGATCAGCACCGCCCCGACATCGGCGCGTGCCGCCATGTTCTGCGGCAACGAAAAGATCCCCCCGCCGATCATCGAACCGACCACCAGTGCGATCAGCGCGCCAAGGCGCAGCTTCTGTCCCGGTTCGCTCATGGGGCTCCTCGTGCGCGGGTGCGCGTAAACGTATTTGGCAACATGAATGTTACAAGTTTCTTATTGAATCGAGCCATTAAAGCTATAGCACTCATAACCGGACTGTCTATAGCCCGCGACCGATAAAAGTGGCAGTTGCGAACTATCTCAACCCTCACCTAAATGCGTCGCTATTTACTGTGAAAAATTTGCGAAACCCCCAAAAGAGACTAACTTCATGGTTCGCAGGCAGAACGGGGCGTTTGCTCCAGAAGGACATGGAGGTGCCAGCGCACAAGGCCTGCAACGAAGCTGTCGGCATCCTCCAGGAGACGCATGAGGGAATTTTCTTACCTTCATGCTGGCATGAACTGATCTAAGTCAGCGAATGATCCAGGCGTCAGATTTATTCTGAGGTCAACTTTCTCCTGGTACGGAGTCGATAAATGTCTGATTCTCCCGGAAAACTAAAACTGGGTGCGCTTGTTGCACTAGTAGTGGGTTCGATGATCGGTGGCGGGATCTTCTCGTTACCGCAAAACATGGCCGCCAGCGCCGGTGTCGGCGCCGTGCTGATCGGCTGGGCCATCACCGCGGTGGGCATGCTCACCCTCGCCTTCGTGTTCCAGACCCTGGCCAACCGCAAACCCGACCTAGACGGCGGTGTGTACGCCTACGCCAAGGCCGGTTTCGGTGACTACATGGGCTTTTCCTCGGCCTGGGGCTACTGGATCAGCGCCTGGCTGGGCAACGTCGGCTACTTCGTGCTGCTGTTCAGCACCCTGGGCTATTTCTTCCCAATCTTCGGCGAGGGCAACACCCCGGCGGCAGTGATCGGCGCCTCGGTCCTGCTGTGGGCCGTGCACTTCCTGGTGCTGCGCGGCATCAAGGAAGCCGCGTTCATCAACCTGGTCACCACCGTGGCCAAGGTCGTGCCGCTGGCCCTGTTCGCCCTGATCTGCCTGTTCGCCTTCAAGCTCGATGTGTTCACCGCGGATATCTGGGCCGTGGGCACACCGGAGCTGGGCAGCGTGATGAACCAGGTGCGCAACATGATGCTGGTCACGGTGTGGGTGTTCATCGGCATCGAGGGCGCGAGCATCTTCTCGTCCCGTGCGGAAAAACGCTCCGACGTCGGCAAGGCCACGGTCATCGGCTTCGTCACCGTGCTGCTGTTCCTGGTGCTGGTCAACGTGCTGTCGCTGGGCGTGATGACCCAACCCGAGTTGGCCAAGCTGCAGAACCCGTCGATGGCCGCCGTGCTTGAACATGTGGTGGGCCACTGGGGCGCGGTGCTGATCAGCGTCGGCCTGATCATCTCGCTGCTCGGCGCCCTGCTGTCGTGGGTGCTGCTGTGCGCCGAGATCATGTTCGCCGCCGCCAAGGACCACACCATGCCGGAGTTCCTGCGCCGCGAGAACGCCAACCATGTACCGGCCAACGCCCTGTGGCTGACCAACGCCATGGTGCAGATCTTCCTGGTCATCACCCTGTTCTCCAACAGCACCTACCTGTCGCTGATCTACCTCGCCACCTCGATGATCCTGGTGCCTTACCTGTGGTCGGCGGCCTATGCCTTCCTGCTCGCCTGGCGCAACGAAACCTACGAACAGGCCCTGGCCGAACGCAAGAAAGACCTGATCATCGGCGGCATCGCCCTGCTCTACGCGATCTGGCTGCTGTACGCCGGTGGCGTCAAGTACCTGCTGCTCTCGGCGCTGCTCTATGCCCCTGGCGCGATCCTGTTCGCCAAGGCCAAACGCGAGGTCGGCCAGCCAATCTTCACCAGCGTGGAAAAACTGATCTTCGCCGCCGTGGTCGCGGGCGCCCTGGTGGCTGCCTACGGCTTGTATGACGGCTTCCTGACGCTCTGAACCCATGTCTTCGCATTACAGGAGGATTCACCATGTCCACTGAGAAACAGAAATACGGCGTACATTCCGAAGCCGGCAAGCTGCGCAAAGTGATGGTCTGCAGCCCGGGCCTGGCGCACCAACGGCTGACCCCAAGCAATTGCGACGAGCTGCTGTTCGACGACGTCATCTGGGTCAACCAGGCCAAGCGCGACCATTTCGACTTCGTCACCAAGATGCGTGAACGCGGCATCGAGGTCCTGGAAATGCACAACCTGCTGACCGAGACCGTGCAGAACCCCGAAGCGCTGAAATGGATCCTCGACCGCAAAATCACCGACGACACTGTTGGCATCGGCCTGAAGAACGAAGTGCGCAGCTGGCTCGAAGGGCTTGAGCCACGCAAGCTGGCCGAGTATCTGATCGGCGGCGTGGCAGGCGAAGACCTGCCCGACAGCGAAGGCGCGAGCGTGATCAAGATGTACCGCGACTACCTCGGCCACTCCAGTTTCCTGCTCGATCCGCTGCCCAATACCCAGTTCACGCGTGACACCACTTGCTGGATCTATGGTGGCGTCACCCTCAACCCGATGTACTGGCCGGCGCGACGCCAGGAAACGCTGCTGACCAGCGCCATCTACAAGTTCCACCCAGAGTTCACCCATGCCGACTTCGAAGTCTGGTACGGCGACCCGGACAAGGACCATGGCAAGGCCACCCTTGAAGGTGGCGATGTGATGCCGATCGGCAACGGTGTCGTGCTGATCGGCATGGGTGAGCGCAGCTCGCGCCAGGCAATCGGCCAACTGGCGCAATCGCTGTTCGCCAAGGGCGCGGTGGAGAAGGTGGTGGTCGCCGGACTGCCGAAATCCCGCGCCGCCATGCACCTGGACACCGTGTTCAGCTTCTGCGACCGCGACCTGGTCACCGTCTTCCCCGAAGTGGTCAAGGAAATCGTGCCGTTCGTGATTCGTCCGGATAGCAGCAAGCCTTACGGCATGGACGTGCGCCGCGAGAACAAATCGTTCATCGAAGTGGTGGCCGAATCGCTCAACCTCAAGAAACTGCGCGTGGTCGAGACCGGCGGCAACAGCTTCGCCGCCGAGCGCGAACAATGGGATGACGGCAACAACGTGGTGGCCGTGGAGCCCGGCGTGGTCATCGGCTATGACCGCAACACCTACACCAACACCCTGCTGCGCAAGGCCGGGGTCGAAGTCATCACCATCAGCGCCGGCGAACTGGGCCGGGGCCGCGGCGGCGGTCACTGCATGACCTGCCCGATCGTGCGCGACCCTATCGACTACTAAACGTCCATCACCCCGGCCGTGCTCACCCAGCGGCGGCCGGGGGATTACCGAACTCAAGGAGAATCATCATGGCGTTCAACATCCACAACCGTAACCTGCTCAGCCTCGAACACCACACCACCCGCGAGCTGCGTTACCTGCTGGACCTGTCCCGCGACCTCAAGCGCGCCAAGTACACCGGCACCGAGCAGCAGCACCTGAAGGGCAACAACATCGCCCTGATCTTCGAGAAGACCTCGACCCGCACCCGTTGCGCCTTCGAAGTCGCCGCCTACGACCAGGGCGCCAACGTCACCTACATCGACCCCAACTCCTCGCAGATCGGCCACAAGGAGAGCATGAAGGACACCGCCCGCGTGCTCGGGCGCATGTACGACGCCATCGAGTATCGCGGCTTCAAGCAGGAGATCGTCGAGGAACTGGCCAAGTTCGCCGGCGTGCCGGTATTCAACGGCCTGACCGACGAGTATCACCCGACCCAGATGATCGCCGACGTGCTGACCATGCGCGAAAACAGCGACAAGCCACTGCACGACATCAGCTACGCCTACCTGGGCGATGCCCGCAACAACATGGGCAACTCGCTGCTGCTGATCGGCGCCAAGCTCGGCATGGACGTGCGCATCGCCGCGCCCAAGGCGCTGTGGCCGCATGACGACCTGGTCGAGCGTTGCAAAAAGTACGCAGAAGAAAGCGGCGCGCGCATCACCCTGACCGAAGACCCGAAAGCTGCGGTCAAGGGCGTCGACTTTGTCCACACCGACGTCTGGGTATCGATGGGTGAGCCGGTCGAGGCCTGGGGCGAGCGTATCCAGCAACTGCTGCCCTACCAGGTGAACAAGGAGCTGATGAAGTCCACCGGCAACCCGCGCACCAAGTTCATGCACTGCCTGCCGGCGTTCCACAACTCCGACACCAAGGTCGGCAAGCAGATCGCCGAACAGTACCCGCACCTGGCCAACGGCATCGAAGTGACCGATGACGTGTTCGAGTCGCCGGCGTGCATCGCCTTCGAGCAGGCGGAAAACCGCATGCATACGATCAAGGCGATCCTGGTGTCGACCCTGGCTGATCTGTAACCCCCGACCAAGGGCTTTTGTGGGAGCGGCGGTGCGCCGCTCCCACGGGTCCGCCCCATAGTCTTTCTGAAGGACATTCCCCATGCGTATCGTTGTTGCATTGGGCGGCAACGCCCTGCTGCGCCGCGGCGAACCGATGACCGCCGACAACCAGCGCGCCAATATCCGCACCGCCACCGAACAGATCGCCAAGATCCATCCCGGCAACGAACTGGTCATTGCCCACGGCAACGGGCCGCAGGTCGGCCTGCTGTCGTTGCAGGGGCTGTCGTACAAGCCAGATGAAGCCTATCCGCTGGACGTGCTTGGCGCTGAAACCGAAGGCATGATCGGCTACATGATCGAACAGGAACTGGGCAACCTGCTGGACTTCGAGGTGCCGTTCGCCACGCTGCTCACCCAGGTTGAAGTGGACGCCAACGACCCGGCGTTCAAGGACCCGACCAAGTTCATCGGCCCCGTGTACGCCAAGGACGAGGCCGAGCGCCTGGCCAAGGACAAAGGCTGGGTGGTCAAGCCAGACGGCGACAAGTACCGCCGGGTGGTGGCCAGTCCGAAACCCAAGCGCATCTTCGAGATCCGCCCGATCAAGTGGCTGCTGGAAAAAAGCAGCATCGTGATTTGCGCCGGCGGCGGCGGCATCCCCACCATGTACGACGAAAACCGCAAGCTCAAGGGCATCGAGGCGGTGATAGACAAGGACCTGTGCTCGGCGCTGCTGGCCGAACAGCTGGAAGCCGACCTGCTGATCATCGCCACCGACGTCGATGCGGCGTACATCGATTTCGGCAAGCCGACCCAGAAGGCCATCGCCCAGGCGCACCCCGACGAGCTCGAGAAGCTGGGCTTTGCCGCCGGCTCCATGGGGCCGAAGGTGCAGGCCGCCTGCGATTTCGCCCGGCATACCGGCAAGGTCGCGGTCATCAGCTCGCTGGAGAACATCGAGGACATCGTCAAAGGCACCGCCGGTACCCGCGTTTCCACCGCCAAGCCGGGAATCAGCTACCGTTGAACGCAGTTGGCCGGTGCCTGGCACCGGCCGTTTTCAACCTTCCGGAGGACCTCGCCATGGCCCAGTATCAACCCGGTCACGTGCATATCGAGCGCACCGCGCTGAACACCAACGACCACAGCTACGACCTGTGCATCGACTACGAGGCCGTGTCGGATCCCAGCGAAGGCCGCGGCATCCAGTTCCGCATGCATGGCCACATCGAGGGCAAGGCCGTCGATGAGAAGTTCTTCCTGGCCAAGGACCAGGTGCTGCCGAGCTTTCTGATGCAGTTGAGCCGCAAGGCCCAGTCGTACCTGCCAGCGCCGAAGAAGTTCGAGAGTCTCGGTTCGCCGCACAAGCTCTACGACTACATGTTCGAAGACATTCGCCAGAAGCTCGATGTGAAATCAGGCGATTCGATCAAGCCTGAGCATCTGGGCTGAGTCCAATCGCGGGGCTTCGTGGCAGCGGGCTTGCCCCGCGATTGGGTTTAGCGCCCTTCCCAAGGCATACTGGCGCACTCGCTTGGCCACTGCCCCGATCTCCCCATGCGCATCCACGTCAGCTTCATCGACCGCGTCGGCATCACCCAGGAAGTCCTGGCCCTGCTCGGCGCCCGCAACCTCAACCTTGATGCCGTGGAGATGGTCCCGCCGAACGTCTACATCGACGCCCCGACCCTGAGCCCCGCCGTGCTCGAAGAGCTGCACGACGCGTTGTTCGAGGTACGCGGCGTGCAATCGGTGGAAGTGGTCGACATCCTCCCCGGCCAACGCCGGCACCTGCAACTCGACGCCCTGCTCGCCGCCATGAGCGACCCGGTGCTGGCGGTGGACAGTGCCGGCAAGGTGCTGCTGGCCAACCCGGCGCTGATCGCCCTGTGCGGACGTGAGTCCGCCGGGCGTTCGGTGGGCGAGCTGTTCGGCGACCCCGACCTGCTCCAGGCCCTGCTGGACAACAATTTCCACCTGCCCATGCGCGAAATGCAGTTGAACGGCCAGAGCCTGCTGCTCGACGCCACACCGATCACCCATGCCGGCGGCCTGCTGACGCTGTACCCACCGAACCGCATGGGCGAGCGCCTGTCGGCCCTGCACCACGACCACGCCGAAGGCTTCGACGCCATGCTCGGCGACTCCCCGACGATTCGCACCCTCAAGGCCCGCGCCCTGCGCGTGGCGGCCCTCGACGCGCCGCTGCTGGTCAATGGCGAAACCGGCACCGGCAAAGAGCTGGTGGCGCGCGCCTGCCACGCCATCAGCAGCCGCCATGCCGCGCCGTTCCTCGCCCTCAACTGTGCGGCACTGCCCGAGAGCCTGGCCGAGAGCGAGCTGTTCGGCTACGCCCCGGGCGCCTTCACCGGCGCGCAGCGCGGCGGCAAGCCTGGGCTGATGGAGCTGGCCAACCAGGGCACGGTGTTCCTCGACGAGATCGGCGAGATGTCGCCGTACCTGCAGGCCAAACTGCTGCGTTTCCTCAGCGACGGCAGCTTCCGCCGCGTCGGCGGCGACCGCGAGGTGAAGGTGGATGTGCGCATCATCAGCGCCACCCACCGCGACCTCGAGCGCATGGTCGCCGAGGGCACCTTCCGTGAAGACCTGTTCTACCGCCTCAACGTGCTCAACCTGCAGGTGCCGCCACTGCGCGAGCGCGGCCAGGACATCCTGTCGCTGGCGCAATTTTTCATGCAGCAGGCCTGCACCCAGATCCAGCGCCCGCCCTGCCGGCTCGCACCCGCTACACACCCGGCATTACTGGCCAACCCTTGGCCTGGCAACGTGCGCCAGTTGCAGAACGTGATCTTCCGCGCCGCGGCCATCTGTGAAAGCAATGTGGTGGATATCGGCGATCTGGACATCGCCGGCACCTCGGTCGCGCGGGGGCAGGATGGCGAGGTAGCGAGCCTGGAACAGGCAGTGGGGGATTTCGAGCGGGAGTTGCTGCAACGCCTGTATGCCAGCTATCCCTCGACGCGGCAGTTGGCGGGGCGCTTGCAAACCTCGCATACCGCGATAGCCCAGCGCTTGCGCAAGTACGGTATTCCAAACAAGGCCTGATGCCGCTTCGCCGGACCAGTCTTGCCCCCGGAAGCAGGCCGTATTGAAATCATTACATCGTACCGAATTCGCTACACATCCATCTGGGTGCCTGTGCACAAGGGTTTGATCCCACAACGCTTTTGAATCACCCTCCTCCTGTATCGATTTCATTCCACAAAAATGACAAATCGATTGCATTCATAAACTAACTATCTGATTTATAAGTCTTTTTAAGACTGGCCGCATTATTGCTAAGGGAATTCCAACCTTAAGAGCGCGGAACCTACCGCGCCCAACGCCCCTGCTTCCCGAGGAATTCCCATGAGCGAGTTGCGTTTCACCGAAGATCACGAATGGCTGCGCGTCGAAGCCGATGGCAGCGTCACAGTGGGCATCACCGCCTACGCCCAGAACGCCTTGGGTGATGTGGTCTATGTGCAACTGCCGGAGCTGCAGCAGTACGACAAGGGCGCCGAAGCCTCCACCGTGGAGTCGGTCAAGGCCGCCAGCGGCGTATACATGCCACTGACCGGTGAAGTGGTCGCGGTCAACGAAGGCCTCAACGATAGCCCCGAGCTGGTCAACGAAGACCCGCTGGGCGAAGGCTGGTTCTTCCGCTTCAAGCCTGCCGACATGGCTGAAGTCGGAGCCCTGCTCGACCAGAATGCCTACGACCGCCTGCTCAAAGCCAACGACGACGCCTGAGGAATCGCCATGACCATCAACCTCGGCACCGCCAACGAATTCATCGCCCGCCACATCGGCCCACGCGCCGCTGACGAGCAGGCCATGCTCACGACCCTGGGCTTCGACTCGCTGGAAGCCATGACCGCCGCGGTCATCCCCGACAGCATCAAGGGCACCAGCGTGCTCGGCAGCCACGACGGGCAGAGCGAGGCCGATGCCCTAGCCGCATTGAAAGCCATCGCCGGCAAGAACCAGCTGTTCAAGAGCTACATCGGCCAGGGGTACTACAACACCCACACCCCGGCACCGATCCTGCGCAACCTGCTGGAGAACCCGGCCTGGTACACCGCCTACACCCCGTACCAGCCGGAGATTTCCCAAGGCCGCCTGGAAGCGCTGCTGAACTTCCAGACCCTGATCAGCGACCTCACCGGCCTGCCGATCGCCAACGCCTCCCTGCTCGACGAGGCCACCGCCGCCGCGGAAGCCATGACCTTCTGCAAGCGCCTGTCGAAGAACAAGGCCAGCCATGCCTTCTTCGCCTCCGTGCACTGCCACCCGCAGACCCTCGACGTGCTGCGCACCCGCGCAGAACCCCTGGGCATCGAAGTGGTGGTGGGCGACGAGCGCGAACTGGGCGACGTCAGCGCCTTCTTTGGCGCCCTGCTGCAGTACCCGGCCAGCAACGGTGACGTGTTCGACTACCGCGAGGTGGTGCAGCGCTTGCACGGCGCAGGCGCCCTGGTGGCCGTGGCCGCCGACCTGCTGGCCCTGACCCTGCTCACCCCGCCGGGCGAGTTCGACGCCGACGTGGCCATCGGCAGCGCCCAGCGCTTCGGCGTGCCGCTGGGCTTCGGTGGCCCGCACGCGGCCTACTTCGCCACCCGCGACGCCTTCAAGCGCGACATGCCGGGCCGTCTGGTCGGGGTATCGATCGACCGCTTCGGCAAGCCGGCCCTGCGCCTGGCCATGCAGACCCGCGAGCAGCACATCCGCCGCGAGAAGGCCACCAGCAACATCTGCACCGCCCAAGTGCTGCTGGCCAACATCGCCAGCATGTACGCCGTGTACCACGGCCCTTCCGGCCTCAAGCGCATTGCCGAGCGCACCCATGCGCTGACCGCGATCCTCGCTACCGGCCTGACCAAGCTGGGCATCAAGGTCGTCACCGGTGATTTCTTCGACACCCTGACCCTGGCCACCGGTGACAGCACCGGCGCGCTGCACGACAAGGCCCGCGCCCAGGGCATCAACCTGCGCCAGGTCGACGCCGCCCAGCTGGGCCTGTCGCTGGACGAAACCAGCACCCAAGCCGATGTCGAGGCCCTGTGGCAGCTGTTTGCCAACGGCCAGGCCAGCCCTGACTTCACCGCCCTGGCCAACACCGTCGCCGTGCGCCTGCCGGCCGGCCTGCTGCGCCAGTCGGCGATCCTCGAGCACCCGGTGTTCAACCGCTACCACAGCGAAACCGAGCTGATGCGCTACCTGCGCCGCCTGGCCGACAAGGACCTGGCCCTGGATCGCAGCATGATCCCGCTCGGCTCGTGCACCATGAAGCTCAACGCCGCCAGCGAGATGATCCCGGTGACCTGGGCCGAGTTCGGCAACCTGCACCCGTTCGCCCCGGCCGCGCAAAGCCAGGGCTACCTGCAGATGACCAGCGAGCTGGAAGCCATGCTCTGCGCCGCCACCGGCTATGACGCCGTGTCGCTGCAGCCCAACGCCGGTTCCCAAGGCGAGTACGCAGGCCTCCTGGCGATCCGCGCCTACCACCGCAGCCGTGGCGACAGCCACCGCGACATCTGCCTGATCCCGTCCTCGGCCCACGGCACCAACCCGGCCACCGCGCACATGGCCGGCATGCGCGTGGTGGTGACCGCCTGCGACGCACGCGGCAACGTCGATATCGACGACCTGCGCGCCAAGGCCATCGAACACCGCGAACGCCTGGCAGCGATCATGATCACCTACCCGTCGACCCACGGCGTGTTCGAGGAAGCCATCGGCGAGATCTGCGCGATCATCCACGACAACGGCGGCCAGGTGTACATCGACGGCGCCAACATGAACGCCATGGTCGGCCTGTGCGCCCCCGGCAAGTTCGGCGGCGACGTCTCGCACCTGAACCTGCACAAGACCTTCTGCATCCCCCACGGCGGTGGCGGCCCGGGCGTCGGCCCGATCGGCGTCAAGGCGCACCTGGCGCCGTTCCTGCCGGGCCATGCCCAGCTGGAAAACACTCAGGGCGCGGTATGCGCCGCACCGTTCGGCAGCGCCAGCATCCTGCCGATCACCTGGATGTACATTCGCATGATGGGTGGCGCGGGCCTCAAGCGCGCCTCGCAGATGGCGATTCTCAACGCCAACTACATCGCCCGTCGCCTGGAAGAGCACTATCCTGTGCTGTACACCGGCGGCAACGGCCTGGTGGCGCACGAGTGCATCCTCGACCTGCGTCCGCTCAAGGACACCAGCGGCATCAGTGTCGACGACGTCGCCAAGCGCCTGATCGACTTCGGCTTCCACGCCCCGACCATGTCCTTCCCGGTGGCCGGCACGCTGATGATCGAACCGACCGAAAGCGAGTCGAAAGAGGAACTGGATCGCTTCTGCAACGCCATGATCCAGATCCGTGAAGAGATTCGCGCGGTCGAGAACGGCAGCCTGGACAAGGACGACAACCCGCTGAAGAACGCCCCGCACACCGCGGCGGAACTGGCCGGCGAATGGGCCCACGGCTACAGCCGTGAGCAGGCGGTGTACCCACTGCCGAGCCTGGTGGAAGGCAAGTACTGGCCACCAGTCGGCCGCGTCGACAACGTGTTCGGCGACCGCAACCTGGTCTGCGCCTGCCCGTCGATCGAGAGCTATCAGGACGTCTGATCGGGTGGGGCCGCTGCGCGCCCCAATGGGCTTACTGGCCATCATCAGGAGGAAGCAGCATGTCTTTGAGCGTCTTCGACCTGTTCAAGATCGGCATCGGCCCCTCCAGCTCGCACACGGTCGGCCCGATGCGTGCCGCCGCGCGCTTCGCCGAAGGCTTGCGTCGTGATGGCCTGCTGGCCAGCACGGCCACGGTCAAGGTCGAGCTGTATGGCTCGCTCGGTGCCACCGGCAAGGGCCACGGCAGCGACAAGGCCGTGCTGCTTGGCCTGGAAGGCGAGCATCCGGACACCGTCGATACCGAAGCCATCCCCGCACGCCTGCAAGCCATTCGTGAAAGCGGTCGGCTCAGCCTGCTCGGTGAACACGACATCGCCTTCGTCGAAAAGCAGCACCTGGCGATGATCCGCAAACCGCTGGCCTACCACCCCAACGGCATGATCTTCCGCGCCTTCGATGCCGCCGGCCTGCAGATCCGCAGCCGCGAGTACTACTCGGTGGGCGGTGGCTTCGTGGTCGACGAGGATGCGGCGGGCCATGACCGCATCGTCGAGGACAGCACCGTACTGCCCTACCCTTTCAAGACCGGCAAGGAATTGCTCGGCCACTGCACCGCGCAGCACCTGCCGTTCAGCCAGGTGATGCTGGCCAACGAGGCCGCCTGGCGCCCCGAAGCCGAGACCCGTGCCGGCTTGCTGCACATCTGGCAGGTGATGCAGGACTGTGTGGAGGCCGGTTGCCGGCACGAAGGCATCCTGCCTGGCGGGCTGAAGGTCAAGCGCCGGGCTCCGGCGTTGTACCGCCAGCTCAGCCGGCATCCGGAAGCCAGCCTGCGTGATGCGCTGTCGGTGCTCGACTGGGTCAACCTGTACGCCCTGGCGGTGAACGAGGAAAACGCCTACGGCGGTCGCGTGGTCACGGCACCGACCAATGGCGCGGCCGGCATTGTCCCCGCGGTGCTGCACTACTACATGCGCTTCGTGCCCGGCGCCAACGAGGACGGGGTGGTGCGCTTCCTGCTCACTGCCGCGGCGATCGGCATTCTCTACAAGGAGAACGCGTCGATCTCCGGGGCCGAGGTGGGCTGCCAGGGCGAGGTCGGCGTGGCCTGCTCCATGGCCGCAGGCGCCTTGTGCGAAGTGATGGGCGGTACCCCGCAGCAAGTGGAGAACGCCGCCGAGATCGGCATGGAACACAACCTGGGCTTGACCTGCGACCCCATTGGCGGGCTGGTCCAGGTGCCCTGCATCGAGCGCAACGCCATGGGCTCGGTGAAAGCGATCAACGCGGTGCGCATGGCCCTGCGCGGCGACGGGCAGCACTACGTTTCCCTCGACAAGGTCATCCGCACCATGCGCCAGACCGGCGCCGACATGAAAAGCAAATACAAAGAGACCGCCCGCGGCGGTCTGGCCGTCAACATCATCGAATGTTGACCCGAATAAAAACCGAGGAGTCACCGATGTCCGAAACACTGCACAAGACCCCGCTGCACGCCCTGCACCTGGAACTGGGCGCGCGCATGGTGCCGTTCGCCGGCTACGACATGCCCGTGCAATACCCCTTGGGCGTGCTCAAGGAGCACCTGCACACCCGCGAGCAGGCCGGCCTGTTCGACGTTTCGCACATGGGCCAGATCATCCTGCGCGGCAACGACGCCGCCAAGGCCCTGGAAACCCTGGTGCCGGTGGACATCATCGACCTGCCGGTAGGCATGCAGCGCTATGCCATGTTCACCAATGCCGAGGGCGGCATTCTCGACGACCTGATGGTCGCCAACCTCGGCAACGACACCCTGTTCCTGGTGGTGAACGCCGCCTGCAAGGACCAAGACCTGGCCCACCTGCGCCAGCACATCGGCAGCCGCTGCGAGATCCAGCCGCTGTTCGAGGAACGCGCCCTGCTGGCCCTGCAAGGTCCGGCGGCGGTCAAGGTGCTGGAGCGCCTGGCACCTGCGGTGGCGAAGATGACGTTCATGCAGTTCCAACCTGTTCAACTGCTCGGCGCCGACTGCTATATCAGCCGCTCGGGCTACACCGGTGAGGACGGATTCGAGATCTCCGTGCCGGCCGACAAGGCCGAAGCGCTGGCGCGCGGTCTGCTGGCCGAGCCAGAGGTACAGCCAATCGGCCTTGGCGCACGCGACTCACTGCGCCTGGAAGCCGGCCTGTGCCTGTACGGTCACGACATGGACACCACCACCACGCCGATCGAGGCCAGCCTGCTGTGGGCCATTTCCAAGGTGCGTCGGGCCGACGGCGCGCGTGCCGGTGGTTTCCCGGGCGCCGAGACCGTGTTTGCCCAGCAACAGGCAGGCGTGGCACGCAAGCGTGTCGGCCTGCTGCCCCAGGAGCGCACCCCGGTGCGTGAAGGCGCGCAGATCGTCGACGCGGCAGGCGAAGTGGTCGGTGAGGTGTGCAGCGGCGGCTTCGGCCCGACGCTCGGCGCGCCGGTCACAATGGGTTATGTCGATAACGAACACGCCACGCTGGACACCCCGCTGTTTGCAATGGTGCGCGGCAAGCAAGTTGCCATGAAAGTCAGCAAAATGCCTTTCGTGACACAGCGTTACTACCGTGGCTGAATGAGTGGTTTGGGCAGGCTCGACATATTCGTTTTCGAACCTGCCCAATAACTTCTGAACATAGCGCCAGGCCAGGCGCCACGGCGTTTCCGACAAATCGGTCGGTGATCGGAAAAAGCCTGATTTTCGCTCGTCGCGAGGGCTTGTTTTTCGCTCGGCAGTTGGCGTAGAGTCACTGCACTGTGTTTGCATGGGTCGCAACAGTTCGTGACCTGGGCCAGTAGCCGCAATCTGCTACAACCCGTTCGACGTCTCTTACTTTCCTGCAACCCAGCCCAGTAGTCTTTCACTTACAAAAAGTGTGAAAGAAACTGTCATCAATATTTAAGCTTCATAGGAAATAAGACAATGGCTGAGCGTCAGAACGGTACCGTCAAGTGGTTCAATGACGAAAAAGGTTACGGCTTCATCACCCCAGAAAGCGGTGCTGATCTGTTTGTTCACTTCCGTGCCATTCAAGGCAACGGCTTCAAGAGCCTCAAGGAAGGCCAGAAAGTGACCTTCATCGCTGTGCAAGGCCAGAAAGGCATGCAAGCTGACGAAGTCATTCCAGAAGCGTGACTTCCTGAAAAAAGCCCCTGTGTTGACGCACAGGGGCTTTTTTGTGCGCGCAATTCCATAGAATGGGCCTTTGCCATCTGGAGCTGTCATGCATGTCCAAGCCACTGCTCAACCCCCAGGGTGATTTCCCGCCGGTCGGCCTGGGCCGTCGCCTGGCCGCGATGTTCTACGACTTCCTGCTGTGCACCGCCCTGCTGATCGTGACTGCCGGCGCCTACAAGATGATCCAGATGGCGATCATCGGCGAGGCGCGCATGCGCGAGCTGACCGAGGCCGGTGCCTTGGACGGCGACCCGCTGCTGTCGACGATCCTGCTGTTCGCCCTGTTCGGCTTCTTCGCCAAGTTCTGGACCCACGGCGGCCAGACCCTCGGCATGCAGGTGTGGGGCATGCGCGTGCAGAACGCCGATGGCAGCGCCATCAGCCTCTGGCAGGCGTTGCTGCGTTTCGTGGTGTCGATCGCCTCATGGCTGTGCCTGGGGCTGGGTTTCATCTGGTCGTTGTTCGACAAACGTAAACGCAGCTGGCACGACATCTATTCCGAGACCCAGCTGGTACGCCTGCCCAAGCGCAAGAAGTGAGCTGCGCGGGCATCAGGCCTGCGCGAAAAGCACCCATGAAAAAGCCGACCCTGAGGTCGGCTTTTTCATGGGTTCCGGCCTATCAGCCGGCCCGGCGCATCAACCACAAGCCCGCCAGCGCACAGATACCGGCCGGGATCACCACCGCCAGCAGCGGCGGGAAGCCAAACACCTGGCTCGATGGGCCCAACAGCTCCCCGGCAATGCGGAACACGAAGCCCACCAGCACACCGGTGAACACGCGCTGGCCCAGGGTGACCGAACGCAGCGGACCGAAGATGAACGAAATCGCCATCAGCACCAGTGCCGCGGTGACCACCGGCTGCAGGACCTTGGTCCAGAACGCCAGCCAGTAGCGCGCGTTGTTCAGCCCCTGATCGGACAGGTAGTGGATGTAGTCCCACAGCCCGGTGATCGACAGCGACTCCGGTGCCAGCACCACGGTGTTGAGCAGCTCAGGGGTCACCGACACGTCCCACACCTCTTCGGGGCTCTTGACCACTTCGGTATGGTCACCGCGGAAGTAGGTGGTGGCCACGTCGTTGAGCATCCATTTGCCATCGACGTACTGCGCCCGGCGGGCGAAGCTGGAGGTCTGGATCTTGCGCTCGCTGTCGAACCGGTAGCGGGTCACACCCAGCAGCAGGCCATTGGGCTGCACCGAGTTGATGTGCACGAATTCCTCGCCCTGGCGGTGCCACATGCCGCGCTTGGAGCTTTGCGCCTCGCCTCCGCCCTGGGCCAGCGAACGGTCAGCCTGGGCCTTGTTCTCGGTCACCGGGGCCACGTATTCGCCGATCAGCAAGCCGACCAGCATCAGCACCAGCATCGGCTTCATCACCGCCCAGACGATGCGACCGATGGACACGCCGGCGGCGCGCATGATGGTCAGCTCGCTGCTGCTGGCCAGGCTGCCCAGGCCGATCAGGCAGCCGATCAGCGCCGCCATAGGCAGCATGTCGTAGAGCCGGCGCGGCGCGGTGAGCAGCACGAAGCTGCTGGCGTCCATGACCGTGTAGGTGTCGCTCAGGTCGCCCATCTCATCGATGAAGGCGAACAACGAGGCCAGGCCGAGGATGATGCCCAGCACGGCGAGAATGGCCAGCAGCACGCTCTGGCCGATGTAGCGATCGAGTTTAACCACGGGCCACCTCCGCACGGCGAGCGGCGCGCTTGAGACGCAGCGGCTCCCAGTACATCAGCGCCAGGCCGATCAGCAGGAACAGGCCATGGACCCACCAGATACCCAGCGAGAGAGGCAACTTGCCCTTCTCCAGGGCGCCACGCACGGAAATCAGCATTGTCAGATAGGCCATGTACAGGAGAATCGCCGGCAGCAGCTTGAGGAAGCGGCCCTGGCGCGGGTTGACGCGGGACAGCGGCACCGCCAGCAAGGTAACCACGAACACCAGCAGCGGCAGCGACAGGCGCCATTGCAGCTCGGCGCGCTCACGCAGCCCTTGGTGCCCGAACAGGTCGGAGGTCGGGATGGCCTCGCGCTCGGTCACCTCCTCGGCGACCTCCGGCTTTGGCAGCAGCACGCCATAGGTGTCGTACTTGATCGCACGGTAGTCGGCCTGGCCGGGATTGCCGTCGTAGCGGTAACCGTTCTGCAGCACCAGGTAGCGGTTGCCGTCGGCCTGCACTTCCTGGTGGCCCTTCTCGGCGACCAGGACCGAAGGCGCGCGGTCCTTGGTCTTGTCCTGGTTGAAGCGCTTCTCGGAGATGAACACGCCCGCCAGGTTGATGCGGTCATCGGACAGCTGCTCGGTGTAGGTCACCCGGGAGCCATCGCGCAGGGTCTGGAAACGGCCCGGCACCAGGGTGTCGAACTCGGTCAGGGTGTCCTGCTGGGCGATGATCTTCTGCACCTGGGCAACCCCCAGGGGGGCCAGGCTCAGGCTCAGCCAGGCCACCAGCAGGGCGACCAGTGCCGCCGGCACCATGGTCACGGCCAGCAGGCGCTGTTGGCTCATGCCAGTGGCCGAGAGCACGGTCATCTCGCTTTCGAGATACAACCGGCCATAGGCAAGCAGAATACCGAGGAACAGCCCCAGCGGCAGGATCAGTTGCAGGAAGCCCGGCAGGCGGAACCCCATGATCATGAACAGCACGCCCGGGTCGAGCATGCCTTGGGCCGCCTGGGCCAGGTACTTGATGAAGCGCCCGCTCATGATGATCACCAGCAGCACAGCGCTGACGGCGCTCAAGGTCACAAGGACCTCGCGGGACAGATAACGAAAGACGATCAAACCAGACACTCCTGGGTTGTCAGGGGCTCAAAGCCAGACGAACGATTCGGACAGCCAAGACCAATGCCGGTTCGCCAAGGCGAACCTCCATGTAAAAGTGCGCGCATTATCCTGTGATTGACGGCGCCTGTCACTTGGCCGCGCAGCATGGCGCATATCGGGGTTGTCATCGTGGTCGCGGCGGGCTCAAACTGGCAGCTTTTCCGCTGGCAGGCAGCGCCCGTCAGCCGCGAATTCCGAGCGCCTGCGAAAGACAGCGCCCACTGACAGACAGATCATTCGGGGACCCCAGACATGGAATTGGTTGTAAAAAGCGTAGCCGCTGTATCCGTCAAGACCGCGACGTTGGTCGTACCCGTCGGTGAAGGCCGCAAGCTCGGCGCCACCGCCAAGGCCGTCGACCAGGCCACCGAAGGCGCCATCAGCGCGCTGCTCAAGCGCGGCGACCTGGCCGGCAAGCCGGGCCAGACCCTGCTCCTGCACAGCCTGCCGGGCCTGAAGGCCGAGCGCGTGCTGCTGGTCGGCAGCGGCAAGGACGAAGCCCTCGGCGACCGCGCCTGGCGCAAGCTGGTGGCCAGCGTCGCCGGCGTGCTCAAAGGCCTGGGTGGCGGCGACGCCGTGCTGGCCCTGGACGACATCGCCGTTACCGGCCGCGATGGCCACTACGGCAAATACCGCCTGCTGGCCGAGACCCTGCTCGACGGCAACTACGTGTTCGACCGTTACAAGAGCCAGAAGGCCGAACCGCGCGCCCTGAAGAAAGTCACCCTGCTCACCGCCAAGGCCGGCCAGCCCGAGGCCGAGCGCGCCGTCAAGCATGCCAGCGCCATCGCCACCGGCATGGCCTTCACCCGCGACCTGGGCAACCTGCCGCCGAATGTCTGCCACCCGAGCTTCCTCGCCGAACAGGCCAAGGACCTGGGCAAGGCGCACAAGGGCCTCAAGGTCGAGGTGCTGGACGAGAAGAAGATCAAGGACCTGGGCATGGGCGCGTTCTACGCCGTGGGCCAGGGCAGCGACCAGCCTCCGCGGCTGATCGTGCTCAACTACCAGGGCGGCAAGAAGAGCGAAAAACCGTTCGTGCTGGTCGGCAAGGGCATCACCTTCGACACCGGCGGCATCAGCCTCAAGCCCGGTGCCGGCATGGACGAGATGAAGTACGACATGTGCGGCGCCGCCAGCGTGTTCGGCACCCTGCGCGCCGTGCTCGAGCTGCAGCTGCCGATCAACCTGGTGTGCCTGCTGGCCTGCGCCGAGAACATGCCGAGCGGCGGCGCCACCCGCCCCGGCGACATCGTCACCACCATGAGCGGGCAGACCGTCGAGATCCTCAATACCGACGCCGAAGGCCGTCTGGTGCTGTGCGACACCCTCACCTACGCCGAACGCTTCAAGCCGCAGGCGGTGATCGACATCGCCACCCTGACCGGCGCCTGCATCGTCGCCCTGGGCAGCCACACCTCCGGCCTGATGGGCAATGACGACGCGCTGGTCGGCCAACTGCTCGACGCAGGCAAGCGCGCCGACGATCGCGCCTGGCAACTGCCGCTGTTCGATGAGTACCAGGAGCAGCTGGACAGCCCGTTCGCCGACATCGCCAACATCGGTGGCCCGAAGGCCGGCACCATCACCGCCGGCTGCTTCCTGTCGCGCTTCGCCAAGGCCTACCATTGGGCGCACCTGGACATCGCCGGCACCGCCTGGATCAGCGGCGGCAAGGACAAGGGCGCCTCGGGCCGCCCGGTACCGCTGCTCACCCAGTACCTGCTGGACCGCGCCGGCGCCTGATGGCGCGCAGCCGGTGGCGCCCACGCGCCACCGGCTGGCACTGAACAATCATGAGCAAAGTCGATTTCTACATCCTGCCCAGCGACTCGCTGTCGGTGCGCCTGGATTTCGCCTGCAAGCTGTGCGAAAAGGCCTGGCGCCTCGGCCACCGGGTCTATCTGCACTGCCAGGACGAGATGCAGCGCAGCGAACTCGACCTGCGCCTCTGGCAGTTCAAGGGCGAGGCCTTCGTACCCCACGACCATGCCGAACAGCACCCGGACGCCGTTGTCGCGCTGGGTGTCGGCAACGATGCTGGCCAACACCGCGACCTGCTGATCAACCTGGGAAGCGAGGTTCCGGCCTTCGTCGGCCAGTTCGAACGGGTCGCCGAAATCGTCGTCGAGGAGCCGGCCATCCGCCTGGCCGCTCGCGAGCGATTCCGTTTCTACCGCGAACAGGGCTATGCTCTGCAAGACCACCGCTTACAGCGACTCTGACGACGATGGACAAGCAGCTGAACTCCCTCACCCATTCCGCCCACCTGCTCGACGACCTCGAGTCGATCCGCGAGCTGCTGGGCGACGCCGACCTGCAACCGCCCCTGCTCACCGAAACCGTGGAGCAGATTCCCCTTTTGCTCGACGAGCCGAGCGCCGCAGCGCCTGCTGCAGCACCGGCACCGGCACCGACTCCGGCACCTGAAGAGGATGCCCAGACCCGCCGCCAGGACACCCTGCTGCATCTGGACGCCGAACTGCGCGCCGCGGCGCAGTCGATCATGCAAGACGTGATCAACGACTTCACCCCGCACATCGAGACCGAGATCAAGCGCCGCCTCGACGCGCGGCTGGAGCGGTTGCTCAAGCGTTCCGAGTAACCCTTCGTCCGCATCGCGGGGCAAGCCCGCTCCCACCAGCGGGCTTGCCCGCTACACCTGTCTTGAAACGCGCAGCTTGGTTATACTTCCCGGCTTTCCCGAATTAATGCCTAAGGGTCCCGCCGCGCATGGATAAGACCTACCAGCCGCACGCCATCGAAACTTCCTGGTACAACACCTGGGAGTCCGAGAACTATTTCGCCCCACAAGGTGCAGGCGAGTCCTACACCATCATGATCCCGCCGCCGAACGTGACCGGCAGCCTGCACATGGGCCACGGCTTCAACAACGCGATCATGGACGCCCTGATCCGTTTCCGCCGCATGCAAGGGCGCGACACCCTGTGGCAGCCGGGCACCGACCACGCCGGTATCGCCACCCAGATGCTGGTCGAGCGCCAGCTCGAGGCCAAGGGCCAGAACCGCCATGACCTGGGTCGTGAGCAATTCCTGGAGAAAGTCTGGGAGTGGAAGGACCAGTCGGGCGGCAACATCAGCCGCCAGATCCGCCGCCTGGGCTCGTCGGTGGACTGGAGCCGCGAGCGCTTCACCATGGACGACGGCCTGTCCGAAGCGGTCAAGGAAGCCTTCGTGCGCCTGCACGAAGACGGCCTGATCTACCGCGGCAAGCGCCTGGTCAACTGGGACACCAAGCTGCACACGGCGATCTCCGACCTCGAAGTGGAAAACCACGACGAGAAGGGCCACCTGTGGAACCTGCGCTATCCGCTGGCCGACGGCGCCAAGACCGCCGACGGCAAGGACCACCTGGTGGTTGCCACCACCCGTCCGGAAACCCTGCTCGGTGACGTCGCCGTTGCCGTCAATCCGACCGACGAGCGCTACCAGGCCCTGATCGGCAAGTTCGTCAAACTGCCGCTGGTCGGCCGCCTGATCCCGATCGTCGCCGATGACTACTGCGACCCCGAATTCGGCACCGGCTGCGTGAAGATCACCCCGGCCCACGACTTCAACGACTACGAAGTCGGCAAGCGCCACAACCTGCCGCTGCTGAACATCTTCGACAAGAACGCCACCGTGCTGGCCGCGGTGCAGGCGTTCAACCTCGACGGCAGCGTCAACGAGCAGCTCGACACCTCGCTGCCAGCCCAGTACGCCGGCCTCGACCGCTTCGTCGCGCGCAAGCAGATGGTTGCCGACCTGGACGCCCAAGGCCTGCTGGTCAGCATCGACGACCACGCCCTGAAGGTGCCGAAAGGCGACCGCTCCGGCACCGTCATCGAGCCATGGCTGACCGACCAGTGGTACGTCTCTACCAAGCCGCTGGCCGAGCCTGCCATCGCTGCCGTCGAAGACGGCCGCATCCAGTTCGTGCCCAAGCAGTACGAGAACATGTACTTCTCATGGATGCGCGACATCCAGGACTGGTGCATCAGCCGCCAACTGTGGTGGGGCCACCGCATCCCAGCCTGGTACGACGAGGCCGGCCAGGTCTATGTCGGCCGCGACGAGGCCGAAGTGCGCGCCAAGCACAACCTGGGCAGCGATGTGAAGCTGCGCCAGGACGACGACGTGCTCGACACCTGGTTCAGCTCGGGCCTGTGGACCTTCTCCACCCTGGGCTGGCCGGAACAGACCGAGTTCCTGAAGAAGTTCCACTCCACCGACGTGCTGGTCACAGGCTTTGACATCATCTTCTTCTGGGTCGCCCGGATGATCATGCTGACCATGCACCTGATCAAGAACGAGGACGGCACCCCGCAGGTACCGTTCAAGACCGTCTATGTGCACGGCCTGGTACGTGATGGCCAGGGCCAGAAGATGTCCAAGTCCAAGGGCAACGTCCTCGACCCGCTGGACATCGTCGACGGCATCACCCTCGACGCCCTGCTGGAAAAACGCACCAGCGGCATGATGCAGCCCAAGCTCGCCGAGAAGATCGCCAAGCAGACCAAGGCCGAGTTCCCTGAAGGCATCGCCAGCTACGGCACCGACGCCCTGCGCTTCACCTTCTGCTCGCTGGCCTCCACCGGCCGTGACATCAAGTTCGACATGGGCCGCGTCGAAGGCTACCGCAACTTCTGCAACAAGATCTGGAACGCCGCCCGCTACGTGCTGGACAAGGGCGAGGACTGCGGCCAGAACGGCGAGGCCTACGAGCTGTCGCTGGCTGACCGCTGGATCATCTCGCAGCTGCAGCGTACCGAAGCCGAGGTCACCCGCCAGCTCGAGCAGTTCCGCTTCGACCTGGCCAGCCAGGCCCTGTACGAGTTCATCTGGAACCAGTACTGCGACTGGTACCTGGAGCTGTCCAAGCCGGTATTGTGGGACGAGAACGCCCCGGTCGAGCGCGCCCGTGGCACCCGCCGCACCCTGGTGCGCGTGCTGGAAGTGGCGCTGCGCCTGGCCCACCCGTTCATGCCGTTCATCACCGAAGAGATCTGGCAGCGCATCGCGCCGCTGGCCGGCATCGACGGCAAGACCATCATGCTGCAGCCATGGCCTGAAGCGAACGAGAGCCGCATCGACGCCGCCGCCGAAGGCGACATCGAGTGGCTCAAGGAACTGATGGTCGGCCTGCGCAACATCCGCGCCGAGATGAACATCGGCCCGGGCAAGCCGCTGCCACTGTTCCTGAAAAACGCCAACGCCGACGACCAGCGTCGCCTGCAGGAAAACGAAGCCCTGCTCAAGAAGCTGGCCAAGGTCGAGTCGTTCACCGTGCTCGGCGAGCAGGACGAAGCACCGCTGTCGGCCACCGCCCTGGTGGGTGACCTGCAAGTGCTGGTGCCGATGGCCGGCCTGATCGACAAGGACGCCGAGCTTGCGCGCCTGAGCAAGGAGATCCAGCGCTTGCAAGGTGAAGTCCAGCGCGTCGGCGGCAAGCTGTCCAACGCCGCCTTCGTCGACAAGGCCCCGCCTGCGGTGATCGAGAAGGAACGCGCCAAGCTGGCCGAATCGGAGCAGGCCCTGGCCAACTTCACCGAACAGCATGCGCGGATTGCTGCGCTGTAATTCAAACGTGAAGCCATAGGGGGCTGCTTCGCAGCCCATCGCCGGCAAGCCGGCTCCCACAGGTACTGCACTATCCTGCGGGAGCCGGCTTGCCGGCGATGCTTTTTCAGGACCCCACCATGACCCAGAAACCCACCCTGCACCCGCGCAACCGCCACCAGGGCCGCTACGACTTCCCCGCCCTGATCAAGGCGCATCCGGACCTGGCCCGCTTCACCATCACCAATCCCTACGGCAAACCCAGCATCGACTTCGCCAACCCTGAAGCCGTGCGGGTGTTCAACCGCGCCCTGCTCAAGGCCCAGTACGGCATCCAGCACTGGGACATCCCCGCCGACTACCTGTGCCCGCCGATTCCCGGCCGCGCCGACTACATCCATGTGCTGGCCGACCTGCTGGGCGAAGACAACGGCGGCGAAATCCCCCGCGGCGCCCAGGTGCACGCCCTGGATATCGGCGTCGGCGCCAACTGCATCTATCCCCTGCTCGGGCACAGCGACTACCGCTGGCGCTTCACCGGCTCCGACATCGACAGTGTGGCACTGGCCTCGGCCAAGGCCATCGTCCAGGCCAACAAGCTCGACAAGGCCATCGGCCTGCGCCTGCAAGCGGATCGCAAGCACATCCTCAGCGGCCTGCTGCAGGCCGACGAGCGCTTCGACCTGACCCTGTGCAACCCGCCCTTCCACGCCTCGCGCGAGGAAGCCACGCGCGGCAGCCAGCGCAAATGGAAGAACCTCGGCAAGCAGGACCCCAAGCGCAAGCTGCCGGTGCTGAACTTCGGCGGGCAGAATAATGAACTGTGGTGCGAAGGTGGCGAGATCCGCTTCGTCTCCCAGTTGGTCGCCGAAAGCGCGCAGTACGCGGCCCAGGTGCTGTGGTTCACCAGCCTGGTGTCCAAGGCCAGCAACCTGCCGGGTATCGAGGCAGCCTTGAAAAAGGCCGGGGTGAAGGCCCTGCGCATCGTCGAGATGGGCCAGGGGCAGAAGCAGAGCCGCATGGTCGCCTGGAGCTTCCAGGACGATGGCACACGCCAGCAATGGCACGCCCTGCGTAAATCACGGGCATGAAAAAACCGCGCCCGGGCAAGCCGGGCGCGGTTTCGTCAAATCAACAATTACTTGTTGATCGAGTCGGTCAGCACTTTGGCTGGAACGAACTTGACGACTTTCTTGGCAGCGATTTCGATGGCAGCGCCAGTCGAAGGGTTGCGGCCGGTACGGGCAGGACGCTCGGTGACTTTCAGTTTGCCGATGCCTGGCAGGGTGATTTCGGCGCCGTTTTCCAGTTGGTCGGCGACGATCTGGCCCAGTTGCTCCAGGGCGTTACGCGCGGTGGTTTTCGGCGCGTCGATGGCTTCAGCGATATCGGCAATCAGTTGGTCTTTGGTCAGTGCCATGGTGGTGTTCCTTCCCTATCAAATTCAGTGGTTGTGCAGCGTGCTTGGTCGGTGGTCGGGCCAGCCCGGGACAATCCAGAGGCCGCGTCGATCGCGTATGTAGATACGCAAATCGGCGTTTGGTTCGACACCGCGCAAGCGATCTGCCAGCAATGCGCCACCCAAGGGGCGCAAGACCGCGCAAAGCTACCACAGGAATCGATAAATATCCGCTGCCGACCGCGTTTTTGTTCAGGTTTTTCGGGGGTTTTCAGAAAAATCGCAAATATTTGAACAAAAAACGAACAACCGACATATACGCCAACATCTGGCCACTGCACCACCCTCGCCCTGGGTTAAACTGAACGCCTTTTGCAGCGCGGCTTTTCACCGCTCCTATCACCGAGAATTCCATGCCAATCCGTCATTGCATCGTTCACCTGATCGACAAGAAGCCCGATGGCAGCCCCGCCGTGCTCCATGCTCGCGACAGCGAACTGGCGGCCTCCGACGCCATCGAAAACCTGCTGGCCGACCTCAACGACAGTTACAACGCCAAGCAAGGCAAAGCCTGGGGCTTCTTCCACGGCGAGTCCGGGGCCTATCCGTTCAGCGGCTGGCTCAAGCAATACCAGGACGGGGAGAAAGACTTCGCCACCTTCAGCCGCGTGGCCGTCGAGCACCTGCAGAAGCTGATGGAAGAGTCCAACCTGTCCACCGGCGGCCACGTGCTGTTCGCCCACTACCAGCAAGGCATGACCGAATACCTGGCCATCGCCCTGCTGCACCATAGTGAAGGCGTGGCGGTCAACGCCGAGCTCGACGTGACGCCCTCGCGCCACCTGGACCTGGGGCAGTTGCACCTGGCGGCGCGGGTCAACCTGTCCGAGTGGAAGAACAACCAGAACTCCAAGCAGTACATCTCGTTCATCAAGGGCAAGAACGGCAAGAAAGTCTCGGATTACTTCCGCGATTTCATCGGCTGCCAGGAAGGCGTGGATGGCCCGGGCGAGACCCGCACCCTGCTCAAGGCCTTCAGCGACTTTGTCGAGAAAGAGGACCTGCCGGAAGAATCCGCCCGCGAGAAGACCCAGACCCTGGTCGACTACGCCACCACCCAGACCAAGCTGGGCGAGCCGGTAACGCTGGAAGAGCTCTCCAGCCTGATCGACGAAGACCGCCCCGAGGCGTTCTTCGACCATATCCGCAACAGCGACTATGGGCTGTCGCCGGAGATCCCGGCCGACAAACGCACCCTCAACCAGTTCCGCCGCTTCACCGGGCGTGCCGAGGGGTTGTCGATCAGCTTCGAGGCGCACCTGCTCGGCTCGAAGGTCGAGTATGACGAAGAAGCCGGGACGCTGGTCATCAAAGGCCTGCCGACCCAGCTGATCGATCAGCTGAAACGGCGCAAGGACTGAGAAGGTCGGGGGCGCATTGCGCCCTCCGGCGACCAGGGACAGATCGTCTGTTTATAAGACTTTCCCCATTCCCTGTAGTCCATTTCCCAAACATACTTCCAACCCCTTTCAAGCCATTGCGGTGCTCTGGGTTGGCCTCTAGTCTCGGACGGTCGCTGCACATTCAGCGACCGGCTTTGACAGGCCGCTGAGAACCTTCCGCATGGCTCGCTCTATGGCGGTTGTGCGTGGGGCACCTCGTGTGCGCCGGGTCAGGTTCTCTCACCGGTCTGTCAACCCACGCATAGCTGCCACCCACTTGTTTGACAGCAGTTGGTGGTGGCCCTTCTGAGAGAGCCAAGCCAATGCTTAAGATTGTCCCCGATCCACCCCACAACCCTCATTCCCTTGAAGACACCCTCATCCAGGCCACCGAGTACGCCCTGTGCGCCTTGACCGTGGCCCATCATGCCGTGCAGCTAAAACCCAGGTCGCCGGCTGCCGTGCTGATGATGGCGTCGATGCATGAGATGGAGTCGCTGCGTGTGTTGCTCGAAGCGGCGTTGATCCAGGTGCAGATGCCGGCGCAAGCGCCAACGTTGCATTAAGCCCAATCGCGGGGCAAGTCGCAGCGATGGCGCCCGCACAGGCACCGACCATTTCAGGGAGAACAACCATGACCACAGACAACACCCCGACCACCGCCGGCAAGACCAAGTTCTACCAGGGCGAAGGCATGACCGACCCGCTGTTCTGCATCGAGCCCGGCATCCCCTGCCAGCACGCCCGCGACCAGGCCTCGGAACTGATGGGCTGCGTACGCGACCTGACCATCACCGGGATCATGGAAGAAAAGCCCCAGCTGCTCTGGGCGTCGTATTACCTGAGCGCCCTGGCCAAGGCGCTGATGGATGATGCCGAACTCGGCATGAAGCACTAGAAATATCGGGGGCTATGTGGCGCCAGGGGTATGCATGGCCAAGGCCCCGCAACGTGTCATGGGGCCCTGGCGACACCAATATAGGAGGCCACCAACGCCTCCTTCGCCGCCTTGCGCAGTTTCTTCACCAAACGCTCCTGGCGCAGCGCCTCGCCTTTGTCCGGCCACTGCTCCACATACACCAGCGCCTGCGCCGGGCTGGTCTTGAAATACCGCGCGCCCTGCCCTTTCTGGTGCTTGATGAAGCGCCGCTGCGGATCGTCGCTGATACCGCAGTACAGCGAGCCGTTGGCGGCACGCACCAGATAGACGTACCAGGGTTTGCAGTCGGGGGAAGGCGCTGTTTCGCTCACGGCTCGGTTCGGTGCAACGGAAGAAGGCCGCCAGCTTAACGCCTCAGCGCGCCTGCTGGAATGCGCGAAGCCCCTTGAACGCCTGCTGGCGCACCTTGTTCTGCAACATCGGCGACCAGCCCAGCAGCACGCCCGGCATGCCCAGGGCCTGACGCGTCCAGCGCCACAGGTCGAAACTGTCGTCGTGCTGGCAGATCAGCCCGTCACGAATCACGAAGCGCGCCTGGATATCGTTGACCACCACCCGCCCGGTCTGGCTGAACAGATAGGTTGCCACCCAATGCGCGCCGCCGCCGCGTTCGTCACTGCGCACGTTGTCGAAGGTGAGGGTGAAATCCTTGGCGCGGCGGGTGAGCATGCGCCACATGTCCCCGGCATCCTGCCCGCGCAAGGTGCCGAAGACCGGATCGCTGAAAACGATGTCGTCGCTGTAGCAGGCCACCATGGCCTCGGCGTCCAGGCGCTGGAAGGCCTGGTAGAAACGGGTGATCAGGGCGCTGTTGGCATCGCTCATTGGCGGTTATCCATGCTTGGGCTCGAGAAGCGCAAGATAGTCCGGGCCCGGCTTTGGCGCCACAGCCATTTGCGCCATGAATGGTGCCGAAGCCCGAACCAGCTGCCAGTAGACCTCAGACCCGCTCGCTGACCACACCCACATGCAACGCACGCCCGGCACCCAGCCCGAACGCAATGGCGCCGATCCCCAGTACCGCGAAGATCCAGCCCACCGCACCCCAGCCCCCGGTCAGGTCATGCACCAGCCCCACCGCGAACGGCCCCATGGAGGCCAGGGTGTAGCCGACCCCCTGGGCCATGCTCGACAGGTTGGCCGCCACATGGGCATCCTTGGAGCGCAGCACGATCAAGGTCAACGCCAGGGCAAAGGTGCCGCCCTGGCCCAGCCCCAACAGGATCGCCCAGCCCCACAGCCCTTCCAGCGGCGCGTACAGGCAGCCGAACAACCCGCCCAGGGTCACCAGCATCACCACCACGATGGCCAGGCGCTGATCCTTGCCGCGCGTCGCCAGCCATGGCGCGCTCAGCGAACTGACCAGTTGCACGATCACCGAGCCGGACAGCACCAGCCCCGCCTCGGTCGGGCTCAGCCCACGGCCGATCAGGATCGACGGCAACCAGCCGAACACGATGTAGGCCAGCGACGACTGCAGGCCCATGTACAGGGTCACCTGCCATGCCAGCGGGTCACGCCACAGGCCCTGCACCCGGTAGGCCACCTTGTGCACGCCATGCCCCTGGTGGGACTGGGGTAGCCACACCAGCATCGCCAGCAGCGCCGGCAGCATCCAGAAGCCCAGCCCCAGCGCCCAGCTGTCATCGAAGTGGCGGGTCAAGGGCACCGTGGCACCCGCGGCCATTGCAGCGCCCAGGCACAGCGCCATGGTGTAGACGCCGGTCAGGGTGCCTGCATGTTGTGGGAAATCACGCTTGACGATGCCAGGCAGCAGCACGCCGATGATGCCGATGCTCGCACCCGCCATCAGGCTGCCGAGGAACACGCCGGTGGCGCCCAGGGTACTGCGCACCAGGATGCCCAGCGCCAGGGTCAGCAAGATACCGAGGATGACCCGTTCGCTACCGAAACGTCGTGCCAGGACCGGTGCCAGCGGCGCGAAAAGCCCCAGGCACAGCACCGGCAAGGTGGTCAGCAGCCCCGCCTGCGATGCGCTGAGCCCCAGCCCTTCGGACACCTGCCCAAGTACGGGCGACATGCTCGACAGCGCCGGGCGCAGGTTCAGCGCCACCAGCACCAGGCCCAGCAACAACAGCCAGGGCCGGCGCAGCACCACAGGCTGTTGCTGGACTTGCTCATCGTCGGCCTCGGCGTCGATCAGCAGTTCTTCGAGGTCCGCCTCGCGGGGCGCGGTGTTGCGGGTCAGTTGTTCGGCCATGGCCTTCTCGTGGTCAGGATTCGATAAGGGTCCGGCTCAGGTGCTTGGCCCGCTCCGGATCGCGTTGTTCGAGGGCGTCGAGGATCTGCCCGTGCAGGTCGAACACGGCCTGGCAACGGGGGACGGTCGTCATGTTGTGCTGCAGGGCCGCGCCGACCACGCCGGAAAAGTAGCGGTACAGCTCGCTCAAGGCGGGGTTGTGGGCGGCATCCACCAGGCGCTGGTGGAAGACCAGGTCGCATTCGACATAGGCATCCACATCGCCGTGGTAGTGCTGCGCGCTGTGTTGCAGGGCTTCGCGCAGCGCCTGCAGGTCGGCGTCGGTGCGGCGCGACGCGGCCAGGCCGATGGCTTGTGTTTCAAGAATATGGCGGGTTTCGCGGGCGTGTTCGACGGCGCAGCGCGACATCACCTGCACGGCCTGCAGCGGGTCCACGGCGGTGCGCAGGTAGCTGCCGTCGCCCTGGCGGATTTCCACCAGGCCGCTGAAAGCCAGAACGCGCATGGCCTCACGCACGGTGTTGCGGCTTATGCCCAGGTCGCTGGCCAGCTCTGGTTCGGTGGGCAGGCGCTGGCCTACTGACCAGGTGCCCTGAGCGATGCGCGCGCGGAGCTGGTCTACGGCTTGTTCTACCAGGCTGCGTTTGATGAGCGGGGTCACGGGCGGCTTACGTCCAGTCATCGGATGAATTGCTTGACGATAGCGGGTTGGTAAACAGGGAGCAAGGTGCGGTTGTTGTCTTATTGGCTTCAGGGGGCCTTGTGACAGCACCTTGAAGCCCATCCCTTCCAAGGTCTTTCGGGCGCAAAGGTTGTTGAGCGCATCACGGCCGCCAGGTGCCCGCCGTAACTCTTGCAGCGCCTATGAGATCGAGCGCCGCCCGCGCGGCGCATCGCTGGCAAGCCAGCTCCCACATCTGTTTCGGGCCAGTCTGTCCTGTGAAGTCGTCGCTGCCCGCCTTGACGCGTGCCTTGAGACAGGTGGGACATCAATGGTGCCTACGCTGAAACCGCGTCGTACCCACAAGGCGTACAGCCGCGGCGGCGCAGGCATAACTGGCCCGAAACAAATGTGGGAGCTGGCTTGCCAGCGATGCGCCGCGCGGGCGGCGCTCGATCTCATAGGCACTGCAAAGCTCGCGGCGGACACCTGGTGGCCCTGATGCGGTCAACAATCCTCGCATCCAAGGCCGTAAAAGAGATGCCCCTGAAACCGCAACAGGCCGAATCAGGCCTGACGTGCCTTCTTCATCCGGAACGCCACCCACAGCACGGCGATCCACGCCGGGATCAGCATCACCGAGATACGGATTGGCGGGGTGAGGTACATCACCACCAGGATCAGCACGATGAACGCCAGGCACAGGTAGTTGCTCAGCGGGTGCCATAGGCTCTTGTAGAACGGCGTGATGCCGGCCGCCAGCTTGGCCTTGCGGAACTTCAGGTGGGTGATGCTGATGCTCGCCCAGTTGATCACCAGCGCCGACACCGCCAGGGCCATCAGCAGGCCAAAGGCCTCGCCCGGCATCAGGTAGTTGATCAACACGCACAGGCCGGTGGCGAACGCCGATACACCCAGCGCGGTGAGCGGCACGCCACGGCGACTGACCTTGAGCAGCTGGCGCGGCGCGTCACCCTGCGTGGCCAGGCCGAACAGCATGCGGCTGTTGGCGTACACGCAGCTGTTGTAGACCGACAGCGCGGCGGTCAGCACCACGATGTTGAGGATGGTCGCCACCAGGTCGCTGTCCAGTTCATGGAAGATCATCACGAACGGGCTGCCGCCCTGCACCACCTTCTGCCAGGGGTACAGCGACAACAGCACGGCCAGCGCGCCGATGTAGAAGATCAGGATGCGATAGACCACCTGGTTGGTCGCCTTCGGGATGCTCTCACGCGGGTTGGCCGCTTCGGCGGCGGTGATACCCACCAGCTCCAGGCCACCGAAGGAGAACATGATCACCGCCAGGGCCATGATCAGCCCGGTGACGCCATTGGGGAAGAAGCCGCCGTACTGCCACAGGTTGGCGACGCTGGCATCCGGCCCGCCGTGGCCGCTGCTCAGCAGCCAGGCGCCGAAGCCGATCATGCTGACGATGGCCACCACCTTGACCAGGGCGAACCAGAACTCCATTTCGCCATATACCTTCACCTGGGTCAGGTTGATGGCGTTGATCACCACGAAGAAGATCGCCGCAGTGGCCCAGGTGGGGAAGTCCGGCCACCAGTACTGCACATAGATCCCCACGGCCGTGAGTTCGGCCATGCCGACCAGCACATACACCACCCAGTAGTTCCAGCCCGAGACGAAACCGGCGAACTCGCTCCAGTACTGGTGCGCGAAGTGGCTGAAGCTGCCGGCAACCGGCTCCTCGACCACCATCTCGCCCAGCTGGCGCATGATCAGGAAGGCCATCAGGCCGGCGATGGCGTAGCCCAGCAGCACCGACGGGCCGGCCAGCTGGATGGTCTGGGCGATGCCCAGGAACAGCCCGGTGCCGATGGCCCCGCCCAGCGCGATCAGCTGGATATGACGATTCTTCAGCCCGCGCTGCAAGCGCTCGGGCGTGCTCTGGTCTTGCATGAAGTGTCCTTTAGGTGAGGCAGTGTTATTGGTTTTGCTTGCAATGGGCTAGTGTGGTGTTTCACAAATAACGACCATAACTCGCGGCGCTTTTTGCGCTCATGCGGCGTTGTCGCTCCTCGCCGTAGCTGGGCTACGACTCGTCGCGATGCCTTGCCTGAGCGCAAAAATCGCTCGCGATTTATTGGTCGTATTTGCAAAACACCACACTAGATCCATCCACCCCATTGCAAGAAGAAAATCCCGATGTTCGTGGTGACGGCGGCCATCAGTGTAGTGATCACGATGATTGACGCCGCCAGTTCATGGTTACCGTTGGCCTCCCGCGCCATCACATAGCTGGCCGCCGCAGTGGGGCTGGCGATGTAGAGGAACAGGATGCCCAGTTCGGCACCACGGAACCCGCACAGCCAGGCACCCAGGGTGCCCAGCAGCGGCAGCCAGACCATCTTCACCAGGCTGACATCGACGGCCAGCCTGCCGCTGTCGCGCAGGACCGCCAGCGACAGGGTGCCGCCGATGCAGATCAGCGCCAGCGGCAGGGTCATCTGGGCCAGGTAGTCACCGGAGGTCAGCAGCCAGTTGGGCAGCGGCACCTGGCCGTAGGCCATGGGTGTTGCCACCAGCACGCTGAGGATCAACGGGTTGCTGAAGATGCTCTTGCAGATGCTCCACGGGTCGGACTTCAGGTCCGGGCTGTACACCGCCAGTACCACCGCCGACAGCGAGTTGTACATGAGGATCACCAGCCCGGCCAGCACCGCGCCGAGGGATATACCGTAGTCGCCATACAGGCTGGCCGCCAGTGCCAGGCCGATCACGCCGTTGTTGCCGCGAAACGCGCCTTGCGTGTAGACGCCGCGGTCGGCCCGCGGGCAGCGCCAGATCGCCAGGCCCCAGGCCAGGCCGAAGCACGCCAGCGTCGCGCCGACGAAGTAGAGCATCACCCCTGGTTTTACCGCCGACGCCAGGTCGGCGTGGTAGATGCCGAGGAACAGCAGCGCCGGCATGCACACGTTGAACACCAGCTTGGAGGCGACCCGGTTGAAGTTGTCGTCGATCAAGCGGATGCGCTTGAGCAGCACGCCCATGAACAGCATGGCGAATACAGGTGCCGTGATGTTCAGTGTCTGGATGAGAAGGGCGAGCATGCAACGTGGTCCCGGGAAATGCGGTTAGGAGGGCAATCATACGTGAGAGCCGGGGGCTTGCGCCCGCCACAGCTGCCAGATGCCAGCACAAAGGGGGCTTGACGTAGGAAATTTCCTGCATATGATGCATATCACTGTATATATATACAGTATAAAAATGGATTATCCAGACATTGCAAGGAGCAAATCATGTCAGGAATGCAAACAGCGCCTGCGGCCATGAAAGCCCAGGCCACGCTGGTGGTCGCTGACCTCGACCAGTTGTTCGATGAGCACGGCATCGCCCTACCCGGCCCCGACAGCCATCTGGTGCTGGTCATGCACGGCCACCACACCCTCAAGTATCACCGCCCTGCGCCACCGTCGGCTGGCGGCAATGCTGCGCAGCGCGGCCCGGAGCTGTTCTTCGAAGGCGCAGAACACACCGCTATCGGCGACAACACCCTGTTGCGTTACGAGACAGGCCAACCAGGCACCCCCGCCCATCAGTCGCCATTCCCGCTGCCCAACGGCCTGAACCTGACCTATGGCCAGGTGATCGCCCTGGGCGGCGACTTCTATGGGGTGCCCGAGCGCCCGATTGCCGATGGCGGCAACGACGCCGAACGAGTCGAGCGCTTCATCCAGGCGTTCGACTCCCTGGCGCGCCTGCCGGCGGCCAAGGCGGAAGCCGAACAGATCCTCGCGGTCATGCAGGAAGAAATCCGCGCCGCCAACCAGGCCCTCAAGGACGGCCGTCAGCCCCATGAAGCCTATGACGCACTGGGCGACAGCCTGTCGGCACGCTGGAACCGCATCACCGGCGGCGGCAGCTTCGCCTCTGACCTGTTCCCCCTGGGCCGCTACCTGAAGCTGGCCGCCAGCAACTGGGACCACTTCGGCCCCTGGGCGCTGCTGGCCTACCAGGCCGGCCACGCCGCGGCCTTGCAACAGGCGCTGAAAGCCCGCGCCAGCGGCGCCGAACGCGACCTGCAACTGGCCTATGCGATGAACGCCTTCGCCGACCACTTCCTCACCGACCTGTTCTCCGCCGGCCACCTGCGGGTACCGCGCAAGGCCCTGGCCGACACCGTCACGCCGAGCGACGTTGGCTCGCTGATCTCGCGCTTCATGCACGACGAGGACAGCAAGTACGGCCTGGCCGTGCGCAATGCCGAGGGCGAGCAATGGCGCGCCTACGGCGACAAGCGCTACTTCGACAGCGTCGATGTGGCCAACCGTCGTCAAGTGGCGCGCGCCGTGCAGCGCTCGGCCGATGAAGTGTTCCAGGCCTTCGCCGAGGGCCACGTACCCCAGGCCAAGGACTTTTCGGCCCTGCGCCTGGCGCCCGACCTGCACGCCGCCGAACAGGACCTGGTGCCCGGCAACTTCGCCCCGCTGTACTTCCAGGACGGCAAGGCGGTGCTGCGGCGCAAGGACGTCAACGACCTCAACGACCGCAACCGCATCGGCGACTGGTGGGGCTGGAGTACCTACCTGCTGCTCAAGGACTACAAGCCGAACAAGCCCACCGGCTTCATCGATGCCCCTGCCACCTCGCCGGTGATCACCGGCTGGGAGCGTCGTGAACCCGATGGCCTGAACTGGCAACGGGGCAATGCGGTGCGCTATGCCTTCAGCATCACCGACCACCTCAACGAGTCGTACATTGGCCCTTGGAGCGGCTATGCGGAGCTCACCGACCAGTTCTACCCGAGCGTGCAGGTGCCGGCGGACGGCAAGCAACGCGGACGCAACCTGTTCCGCCAGTTCCGCGGAGGTTCACCGGAGCTGATTGCCAGCCTGGACGGCAAGACCACTCTCTATATCGATCGCAACGCGTGACAAGGAGGTCACCGATGAATATCAAGGTCAAACTGGAACTGGCTTCGGGCCAGTCGATGGAAGGCATGCCGCTGGAATTGCTGCGTGATGGCAAGGTGATTGGCCGGGCGAAAGTGCCGGCAGGCGGACAGGTGGCGTTCGAGGCACCATCAGGAGCAGGACAGCTGGCGGTACGGGTTGACCGCTCGGGAGAAAAAGCCTGACAAAACGCAGGGGGCCACTACGTGGCCCTTTCGTCGCGGTTCGTCGCCACGACAAGCCGGCTCCCACAGGGCATCGATGATCCTTGTGGGAGCCGGCTTGCCGGCGATGGGCGCGCAGCGCCCCCAGTGGACTTCAGCGTCGGACCGGACGCTTCTGCAACTTGCGCTGCAAGGTGCGCCGGTGCATGCCCAGCGCCCGCGCCGTGGCGGAGATATTACCCTCGTGCTCGCCCAGCACGCGCTGGATGTGCTCCCACTGCAGGCGGTCCACCGACATCGGGTTTTCCGGCACCAGCGTGTCCAGGTCGGTATGCTCCGAGAGCAGCGCCGCCAGCACATCGTCGGCGTCGGCCGGTTTGCACAGGTAGTTGCAGGCCCCGCGCTTGACTGCCTCGACCGCCGTGGCGATGCTCGAGTAACCGGTCAGGATCACCACGCGCATCTCCGGGTCCAGCTCCAGCAGCTTGGGCAACAGCACCAGGCCCGAGTCGCCCTCCATCTTCAGGTCCAGCGTGGCGTAGTCGGGCAGGTCCTGCTCGGCCAGTTTCAAGCCTTCCTCGGCGGAACCCGCGGTGCTCACACGGAACCCACGACGCGACATCGCCCGGGCCATCACCCGGGTGAAGGTGGCGTCGTCATCCACCAGCAGCAGGTGCGGCAGCTCTTCGCCTTCGACCTGGTTTTCTTCGCTCATCATGCATCTCCTCGCTTGCCATGGGGCAGGCGCAATTCGGTCAGGGTGCCACCCTGCTCATGACTATAGAGTTTCACCGAACCGCCCGCACGCGTCACGCTGGCCTTGCTCAAGAACAGGCCCAGGCCGAAGCCTTTGCCCTTGGTGGTAATGAAAGGTTTGCCGATCGCTTCGGCGATGGCCGGCGGCACGCCGGGGCCATGGTCGCGGATGCTGATGACGATGTCCTGGGCGTCCCAATCCAGGCGCACCTCCAGGTCGTCCGGGCAGGCATCGGCGGCATTGTTCAACAGGTTCAGCAGGGCCTGGGTCAGGTCCGGCGGCGGCGTCAGCCGCGGCACCACGCCGTCGCGCAGGCGCTGGAAGCGGTAGCTGGCTTCCGGGCGCATCAGGTGCCAGCGGTTGAGCGCCTCGTCGAGCCAGGCGGTGACATCCTGCTCAACGATCGCCAGGCGCCGGTTGGCCTCGGCAGCGCGCACCAGTTGCTGCAAGGTTTCCTTGCACAGCTTGACCTGGTCCTGAAGGATCTGCAGGTCTTCCTGCAACAGCGGGTCGGCGTGGTCCTGGCGCATTTCGTTGAGCAGCACGCTCATGGTCGCCAGCGGCGTGCCCAGTTCGTGGGCGGCACCGGCGGCCTGGGTGGCCACGGCCAGCAACTGCTCGTCGCGCAGGCTTTCTTCCCGACGCTCGGCGCGCAGGTTCTCTTGCTGGCGCAACTCCTCGGCCATGCGCGCGGCAAAGAAGGTGATCACCCCGGCGGCCAGGGCGATGCTCAGCCACATGCCGTAGACCTGCATGGTATCGCGCGCCAGCGGCAGCGTTTCCAGCGGGTAGTACTGCACCAGCAACAGGCTATAGGCAACCAGGGCGATGCCCGAGAGCACCAACGAGTAGATCCACGGCAGGGTGACCGCGGCGATGGCCAACGGCACCAGGTAATAGGAGACGAAGGGGTTGGTCGAACCGCCCGAGTAATAAAGCAGGGCACTGTGGATCAGCAGGTCGCAGGCCAGTTGCAGGGCGTACTCTAGTTCGGTGACCGGCAGCGACAGGCGCAGGCGCAGGGCGGTGAACGCGCACAGCAGCGACGACAGGGCCAGCGTGACTGCCAGCGAGAACCACGGCAGCGGCAGCAACTCGGTCCAGTAGGCCACGCCTACCGAGCCGGCCTGGGCCGCCAGGACGAGAATGCGGATGAAGGTCAGGCGCCAGAGGTTCTGGCGTGTGGCGGACAACGGATGTGCGACGGCGAGCATGAGCTCTCCCAATTGAGTGCTCCAGGAAAATCGGCTGGAGTATACCGAAGCCGGGCGCTCCACTGCAGCGATGCGGCAAAGCGCCACACTTTGTCATAGATTCATCATGGCACTTTTGAACCCTCTACACTGTCACCGGTCTGATCGGCCATGCGTGGAACGGATCTGCTCACCACGCCTTACCCTGCCAAGGAGTTCCACATGCACATTACCCGTCGCGGCGCCGCCGCCGTTGCCCTGTCCTGCGGCATGCTCGCCAGCCTGCCGGCCCTGGCGGCCGACGAGCCACGCTACAACCAGGTGTCGCTGCGTGCCGAAGTCAGCAAGGAAGTGGCACGCGACCTGATGGTCGTGACGCTGTACAGCGAAGCGCAGAACACCGACCCGGGCAAGCTGGCCAAGGAGATCACCGAAACCATGAACAAGGCCGTGCAGCAGGCCCGCCAGGTCAAGGACGTGAAAATCAGCCAGGGCAGCCGCAACAGCTATCCGATCTACGACACCAAGGGCCAGAAGATCACCGGCTGGCGCGAGCGCGCCGAACTGCGCCTGGAAAGCGCCGACTTCCCGGCCCTGTCCAAGCTCACCGGTGACCTGCTGCAAGACCTGAAGATGGGCGGCATGGACTTCTCCATTGCCCCGGCCACACGCAAGTCCAATGAAGACGAGTTGCTCAAGGATGCCGTCGCCGCCTTCAAGGCGCGTGCCCAACTGGCCACCGATGCCCTGGGCGGCAAAGGCTACAAGGTGGTCAGCCTGAACCTCAACAGCAGCGGTTACCCGCGCCCTTACCTGCGTAACGCGCCAATGGCGATGATGGCCAAGGGCGCCGCCGATGAATCCGCGCCGGCGCCGGATATCGAAGCCGGAACCAGCGAAGTGAGCATGAGTGCCGATGGCCTGATCGAAGTCCAGGTGCCCTGACTCACTCAACCGGATGTCAGAGGCGGTCAAAACCGTCTCTGACAGCAGTTTCAGACCTTTCCTACGCACCAAACGGGTGCGTCTGCTTGTCACATAAAGTGCGAAATATCCTGAAATTTTCGCCCTTTTCCCCCTCGCAAACGATCAACATTCGCCAAAGTTATATGGATGCGACATCCATGTACGTCCGTACCACGTTTTTGCCGTCAACCATCCTGCTGAGTGTTGCATTGGGAATACCCCCTGCATAAGATCCGCAGGTCGGCTCACGAGGCCGCCTCAATTCGAAAAATGACAACAATGAGGCCACCATGCTCAAACACGCAGTCATTCCGTTCCTGGTAGGTGCAGGCTTGCTAGCCGGCGCTCCCTCCGCCCTCGCCGCATCCAACCTGGTGTTCTGCTCCGAAGGCAGCCCGGCCGGGTTCGACCCGGGGCAATACACTACCGGAACCGACTTTGACGCCTCCGCCGAGACCATCTTCAACCGCCTGACGCAATTCGAACGCGGCGGCACCAAGGTCATTCCGGGCCTGGCCACCAGCTGGGACGTCTCCGATGACGGCAAGACCTACACCTTCCACCTGCGTGAAGGCGTCAAGTTCCATACCACCGATTACTTCAAGCCGACCCGCGACTTCAACGCCGACGACGTGCTGTTCACCTTCAACCGCATGCTCGACAAGGACCAGCCCTTCCGCAAGGCCTACCCCACCGAGTTCCCCTACTTCACCGACATGGGCATGGACAAGAACATCGCCAAGGTGGAAAAACTCGACGACCACACGGTGAAGTTCACCCTCGCCCAGGTCGACGCCGCGTTCATCCAGAACATGGCCATGCACTTCGCCTCGATCCAGTCAGCCGAATACGCCGACCAGTTGCTCAAGCAGGGCAAGCCCGCCGACATCAACCAGAAGCCGATCGGCACCGGGCCGTTCGTGTTCAAGAGCTACCAGAAAGACTCGAACATTCGCTTCACTGGCAACAAGAGCTACTGGAATCCTGAAGAAGTGAAGATCGACAACCTGATCTTCGCCATCAGCACCGACGCCTCGGTGCGCATGCAGAAACTCAAGAAGAACGAGTGCCAGGTGACGCTGTTCCCGCGTCCGGCCGATATCAAGCCGCTGCAGGAAGACAAGAAGCTGCAGATGCCCGACCAGGCCGGCTTCAACCTCGGCTATATCGCCTACAACGTGATGGACAAGATCAAGGGCAGCAACGAAGCGAATCCCCTGTCCCAACTCAAGGTCCGCCAAGCCCTGGACATGGCGGTCAACAAGCAGCAGATCATCGAATCGGTGTATCAGGGTGCCGGCCAGCTGGCGGTCAACGCCATGCCGCCGACCCAATGGTCCTATGACGACACCATCAAGGACGCCGCGTACGACCCAGAGAAGGCCAAGCAACTGCTCAAGGAAGCCGGCATCAAGGAGGGTACCGAGATCACCCTGTGGGCCATGCCGGTGCAGCGCCCCTACAACCCCAACGCCAAGCTGATGGCCGAGATGCTCCAGTCCGACTGGGCCAAGATCGGCATCAAGGCCAAGATCGTCAGCTACGAATGGGGCGAGTACATCAAGCGTTCCAAGGGCGGCGAGCAGGGCGCCATGCTGATTGGCTGGAGCGGCGACAATGGTGACCCGGACAACTGGCTGGGCACGCTCTATGGCTGCGATGCCATGGATGGCAACAACTTCTCCAAGTGGTGCTACAAGCCCTACGACGACCTGATCAAGCAAGCCAAGGCGACCTCGGACCAGGCCAAGCGCACCGAGCTGTACAAGCAGGCGCAACATATCCTCAAGGAGCAGGTGCCGATCACCCCGATCGCCCACTCCACCGTGTATCAGCCCATGAGCGCGAAAGTGAAGGACTTCAAGATCAGCCCCTTCGGCCTGAACTCCTTCTACGGGGTCAGCGTGGACAAGTAACGGTCGTGACCGCCCCGCCAACGTTTGGCGGCGGGGCGGTGACATGATCGGGCGATACGCAGGGCAATTCCCTAGTGTTCGCCGGAACGCTCCCGCACCCAAATCAGTAGCGAACCCTGGTTCCCGCATTCTGGCGCATCTATCGTCAGGACCGGGATGCAGCAGCCGCGTTTTGCCTGCCGCTGCCTGAAAACACGGACAAAGGACCTGCCATGCGCCTGACCACACTGAGCTCCACCCTGCTTGCCCTCGGCCTGCTGAGCCAGGCTCCCGCGAGCCTCGCCAACAACCTGGTGTTCTGCTCCGAAGGCAGCCCGGCGGGCTTCGACACCGCCCAGTACACCGCGGCCACCGACAACGACGCCGCCGAACCGATCTACAACCGCCTGGTCGAGTTCGAGCGTGGCGGCACCGCCGTGCAGCCGGGCCTGGCCACCGACTGGCAGGTGTCCGAGGACGGCCTGAAGTACACCTTCCACCTGCGACCCGGGGTGAAGTTCCATGGCAACAAGGACTTCAAGCCCAGCCGCGACTTCAACGCCGACGACGTGCTGTTCACCTTCAACCGCATGCTCGACAAGGACCACCCCTTCCGCAAGGCCTACCCCACCGAATTCCCGTACTTCATCAGCATGGGGCTGGACAAGAACATCGCCAAGGTCGAGAAGACCGACCCGCTCACCGTGGTCTTCACCCTCAACAAGGTCGACGCCGCGTTCCTGCAGAACATCGCCATGGCCTTCGCCTCGATTCTCTCCGCCGAGTACGCCGACCACCTGCTGGCTGGCGGCAAGGCCAGCGATATCAACCAGAAGCCGATCGGCACCGGCCCCTTCGTGTTCCAGCGCTACCAGAAGGATTCGCAGATCCGCTTCAAGGGCAACAAGGACTACTGGGCACCTGACCGGGTGAAGATCGACAACCTGGTGTTCTCGATCAACGTCGACCCGTCGGTGCGCATCCAGAAGCTGCGCCGCAACGAATGCCAGATCACCCTGCATCCACGCCCGGCCGACCTGCCCGCGCTCAAGGAAGACGGCAAGCTGCAGGTAATGACGCAACCCGGTTTCAACCTTGGCTACATCGCCTACAACACCCAGCACCCACCCTTCGACCGGCTGGAAGTGCGCCAGGCCATGGACATGGCGGTGAACAAGCAGGCGATCATCCAGGCGGTCTACCAGGATGCCGGTCAGACCGCCGTCAACGCCATGCCGCCAACCCAGTGGTCCTACGACAAATCGATCAAGGACGCTCCCTTCGACCCGGAAAAAGCCAAGCAGTTGCTCAAGCAGGCCGGGGTCAAGGAAGACACAGAGATCACCCTGTGGGCCATGCCGGTACAGCGCCCCTACAACCCCAACGCCAAGTTGATGGCCGAAATGCTCCAGTCCGACTGGAGCAAGCTCGGTTTCAAGGTGCGCATCGTCAGCTACGAATGGGGCGAATACCTCAAGCGCATGAAAAGCGGCGAGCATGACATCGCCCTGATCGGCTGGACCGGCGACAACGGTGACCCGGACAACTGGCTCGGCACCCTGTTCAGCTGCGACGCCATCGGCAGCAACAACTACTCCTTGTGGTGCGATTCGCAATACGACGCGCTGGTGAAAAAAGCCAAGCAGGTCACCGACCGAGACCAGCGCACCAGCCTCTACGAACAAGCCCAGCAACGTCTCAAGCAACAGGTGCCGATCACCCCGGTCGCGCACTCCACGGTCAACCAGCCGCTGAGCATCAGCGTGAAAGACTTCAAGGTCAGCCCCTTCGGACGCAACGTTTTCTCCGGCGTCAGCATCGATTGACCCTGCAACGCCCGGACGGGAGTGCGACCCACTCCCGCGCCAGCGTGCAGCCCGGATTTGCCTGGCAACCCCCAGGCAGACACTGCAGTACCGCGTCACCGTGACAAGCCCGGCTCACAAGGCCGGGTGATAACTAGAAAAATATCAGGGAGCTTTCATGTTGATTCGTACCACAACCACCGCACTGGCCTTGTCCGTCGGCGCCTTCTGCGCCCTCGCCCAGGCCGAACCCGCAAGCCAGGACTTCGTGCCGTTCGCGCTCAAGTCCAGCAGCGAACAGGCCGAAGCCAAAGGCTTCATCGATGGCCAGAGCCTGTCCGGCAGCACCCGCAACTGGTATGCCCGCGAACGCGCCACCCGCGCGCCGCTGTGGAAATACACCAAGGGCGACGGCACCCGCCACGACACCCACAGCCGTGACAACTGGGTGCAGGGCACCATCCTCAACTACAGCTCGGGCTTCACCGAAGGCACCGTCGGCTTTGCGGTGGAGGCCGCCGCCTACAATGCCATCGCCCTCGAGCAGGGCCGCGCCGCCGTGGCCGGCCCGAACAACCGTACCCTGACCCACAGCGACGGCGACCCGATCGGCCAGTGGAGCAAGATGGGCCTGGGCAACGTCAAGGCGCGCATCTCCAACACCACCCTGACCGTCGGTCGCCAGTCGGTCGACACGCCGATGATCGCCTACATCGGTAACCGGGCCTTGCCATCGAGCTTCCAGGGCGCGTTCCTGCACAGCGCCGAGTTCGAGAACCTGTCGTTCGACGTGGGTACCTTCGACCGCGTCTCGCCGCGTACCGAGCAGAGCCTGAGCAAGTTTCGCAGCGAATACGGCGCCGCCGGGGTCGAGACCGACCGAGCCAGCACCGTCGGCATCAACTACCAGCCGCTCAAGAGCCTGACCACCAGCCTCTACGCGACCAAGGTCGACGACTTCTGGAACCAGTACTACTTCGGCGCCAACCACGTGCTGGGCGACAGCGCGGTGCTGAGCCTGACCACCGGTCTGAACTACTACAAGACCGTGGACGAAGGCAGCAAGAAGATGGGCGAGATCGACAACGACACCTACAGCCTGTCGTTCGGCCTGACCCACCAGGCCCACACCCTCACCGCCTCCTGGCAGCAGGTCAACGGCAACGAGTACTTCGACTACCTGCATGAGACCAACGGCATCTACCTGGCCAACTCCCTGCTGTCGGACTTCAACGGCCCGAACGAGAAATCGCTGCAGATCAGCTATGTGCTGAACATGGCGCCCTATGGCGTGCCAGGCCTGAAGTTCAACGTCTACAACGCCCGCGGCTGGGATATCGACGGTACCCACTACAAGGGCACCGCCTATGACGTCCGGGGCCAGGACGGCGAGAACCACTACGAGTGGGGCATCGGCACCAGCTACGCGGTGCAGAGCGGCATGCTGAAGGACACCACCATCCGCGCCACCTATACCGCCCACCGTGCCAGCAAGGCGCAGAGCGACGGCAGTCTCGACGAGTTCCGTGTCGTCACCACCATTCCGTTCAACATCCTCTGACCGTTGGCGCCACGGCCCGCCTCCCCACGGGCCGTGGCGGCTACGCTGGAACTAGCACTGCAGGGAGGTTCCATGAAATCGCTACCGCTACGCGCTGCCCTGGCAGCCGTCATCCTGGGCGCCGCATCGAATCTGGCGGCCAAGCCGCTGGTGGTGTGCACCGAAGCCAGCCCGGAAGGCTTCGACATCGTCCAGTACACCACCGCCGTCACCGCCGACGCCACGGCCGAGGCCATCTTCAACCGCCTGGTCGACTTCAAGCCCGGCACCACCGAGATCCAGCCGGCCCTGGCCACCAGTTGGGACGTCAGCCCCGACGGCCTGGTCTACACCTTCCACCTGCGCGAAGGCGTCAAGTTCCACACCACCGACTACTTCAAGCCCACCCGCGACTTCAATGCCGATGACGTGCTGTGGAGCCTGAACCGTCAGCTGAAGAAAGACCATCCGTGGCACGACAAGACCAGCGTCGGCTACCCCTACTTCGAGAGCATGGCCTTCAAGGACCTGCTCAAGTCGGTCGAGAAGACCGACGATCACACCGTGGTGATCACCCTGACCCGCCCGGAAGCGCCTTTCCTGCGCGACCTGGCCATGGCCTTCACCTCGATCTACTCCGCCGAGTACGGCGACCAGCTGCTCAAGGCCGGCAAGACCGGCGACCTCAACAGCAAGCCGGTCGGCACCGGCCCGTTCGTGTTCCAGCGCTACAACAAGGACGCCAACGTCCGCTACAAGGCCAACCCGGACTACTTCCGTGGCAAGCCGCCCGCCGACGCGCTGATCTTCGCCATCGCCACCGACAGCAACGTACGCCTGCAGAAACTGCGCGCCAACGAATGCCAGATCGCCTTGTATCCCAAGCCTGACGACGTGCCGGGGATCAAGACCGACCCGAAACTCAAGGTCGCCGAGATCGAGGCGCTGGTTACCGGCTACATCTCGATGAACACCCAGCACAAGTACCTGAGCGATGTGCGCGTGCGCAAGGCGATCGACATGGCCTTCGACCGCCAGACCCACGTCGACCAGCTGTTCGGCAAGGGCAACGCCCTGGTTGGGGTCAACCCGTATCCGCCGACCATGATCGGCTACAACACCGACAACAAGAACCCGCCCCACGACCTCGACAAGGCCCGCGCCCTGCTCAAGGAAGCCGGTGTGCCGGAGGGCACGGTGATCACTCTGTTCACCCGCAACGGCGGTGGCCCGACCAACCCCAACCCGCGCCTGTCCGCCGAAATGCTGCAGTCGGACCTGGCCAAGATCGGCATCAAGCTCGACATCCGTGTGATGGAGTGGGCCGAAATGCTGCGTCGCGCCAAGAAGGGCGAGGCCGACCTGGTGTCGGCGGGCTGGGCCGGCGACAACGGCGACCCGGACAACTTCCTCACGCCGATGCTCAGCTGTGACGCGGTGAAAAGTGGCGAGAACTATGCGCGCTGGTGCAACCAGAAGTTCCAGGACCTGATCACCCGCGCCCGCGAAGTGATCGACAACGACGAACGCGCCAGGCTCTATAACGAGGCCTTGGCGGTGTACGATGAAGACCAGCCGTGGATCAGCATGGCCCACCCGAAAATGTTCACCGCCATGCGCGAGAACGTCGAAGGCTATGTGATCAACCCACTGACCAACAACAACTTCGCCACCACCAAGGTGAAGTAGAACAACAACAGCCGCCGGACCTTGTGCAAGAGGCCCCGGCGGCGCGCCGTTTCCGGCTGATGAGGTACCCCTGACAATGTTGAGTTTTATTGCCCGACGCCTGGGTCTGCTGATTCCGACCTTCTTCGGTATCACCCTGCTGACCTTCGCGCTCATACGCCTGATCCCCGGCGACCCCGTCGAAGTGATGATGGGCGAACGCCGGGTCGACCCCGAAATGCATGCCCAGGCCATGGAGCGCCTGGGCCTGAACAAACCGCTGCCGGCCCAGTACCTGGACTATGTCGGCAAGCTCGCCCAGGGCGACCTGGGCGAATCCCTGCGCACCCGTGAAAGCGTATGGAACGAATTCCTCACCCTGTTCCCGGCCACCCTGGAGCTGGCCATGGCCGCCCTGCTGTTCGCCGGGGTCATCGGCCTGCTGGCCGGGGTGATCGCCGCGCTCAAGCGCGGCTCGCTGTTCGACCACGGGGTGATGGGCATCTCGCTCGCCGGCTACTCGATGCCGATCTTCTGGTGGGGCCTGATCCTGATCATGTTCTTCTCGGTGAGCCTGGGCTGGACGCCAGTCTCCGGGCGCATCGACCTGCTCTACGACATCGAACCGAAGACCGGCTTCATGCTCATCGACACCCTGCTCAGCGACGAGGAAGGCGCGTTCAAGGACGCGGTGATGCACCTGATCCTGCCGGCCATCGTGCTGGGCACCATTCCGCTGGCGGTAATCGCCCGCATGACCCGTTCGTCGATGCTTGAGGTGCTGCGTGAGGACTACATCCGTACCGCCCGCGCCAAGGGCCTGTCGCCGTCGCGCGTGGTGTTCATCCACGGCCTGCGCAACGCGCTGATCCCGGTACTCACCGTGTTCGGCCTGCAGGTCGGCACACTGCTGGCCGGCGCCGTGCTCACCGAAACCATCTTTTCCTGGCCGGGCATCGGCAAATGGCTGATCGAGGCCATCGGTGCCCGTGACTACCCCGTGGTCCAGAACGGCATCCTGTTGATCGCCTGCCTGGTGATCCTGGTCAACTTCGTCGTGGATATCCTCTACGGCCTGGCCAACCCACGCATCCGTCATCAGCGCTGAGGACTACGCCATGACCAGCCCGATTCCAAAATCCGTCACCCCGCCCAGCGTGGTCGACCAAAGCTTGCTCTACCCCTCGCCGTACAAAGAATTCTGGCAGGCCTTCTCGCGCAACAAGGGCGCGGTGGCCGGCCTGGCGTTCATGTGCCTGGTGGTGTTCTGCGCCCTGTTCGCCCCCTGGGTGGCGCCGCACAACCCCAGCGAGCAATACCGCGACTTCCTGCTCACACCGCCGGTATGGCTCGAAGGCGGTACCTGGCAGTTCATCCTCGGTACCGACGAACTGGGCCGCGACCTGCTCTCGCGGCTGATCCAGGGCGCCCGACTGTCGCTGTTGATCGGCCTGTCGTCGGTGGTGATGTCGCTGATCCCAGGCATCCTGCTGGGCCTGCTGGCCGGATTCTTCCCGCAGATCCTCGGCCCCTCGATCATGCGCCTGATGGACGTGATGCTGGCGCTGCCCTCGCTGCTGCTGGCCGTGGCCATCGTCGCCATCCTCGGCCCAGGCCTGATCAACACCGTGATCGCCATCGCCATCGTCTCGCTGCCGTCCTACGTGCGCCTGACCCGCGCCGCGGTGATGGGCGAACTGAACCGCGACTACGTCACCGCCGCGCGCCTGGCCGGTGCCGGGCTGCCGCGGCTGATGTTCGTCACCGTGCTGCCCAACTGCATGGCGCCGCTGATCGTGCAGGCCACCCTGAGCTTCTCCTCGGCAATCCTCGACGCTGCGGCCCTGGGCTTCCTCGGCCTCGGCGTGCAGCCGCCAACCCCCGAGTGGGGCACCATGCTGGCCTCGGCCCGCGACTACATCGAACGCGCCTGGTGGGTGGTGAGCCTGCCCGGCCTGACCATTTTGCTCAGTGTGCTGGCAATCAACCTGATGGGCGACGGCCTGCGCGACGCGCTGGACCCGAAACTCAAGAACGCCGCCTGAGGAGATCGCCATGTCACTGTTGCAGATCAACAACCTGAACGTGCGCTTCGGCGACGCCAATGCCGTGCCCGTGGTGGACGGCCTCGACCTGAGCGTGGATGCCGGCGAGATCCTCGCCATCGTCGGCGAGTCGGGCTCGGGCAAGTCGGTGACCATGATGGCCCTGATGGGGCTGATCGAAGCCCCCGGGCGCATCACCGCGGACGTGCTCGACTTCGCCGGCACCAACATGCTCAAGCTCAGCGGCCGCCAGCGCCGCAAGGTGGTGGGCAAGGACATCGCCATGGTCTTCCAGGACCCGATGACCGCGCTCAACCCCAGCTATACCGTGGGCTACCAGATCGAGGAAGTGCTGCGCCAGCACCTGGGCCTCAAGGGCAAGGCAGCGCGTCAGCGCGCGCTGGAGCTGCTGAAGAAGGTCGAGATCCCGGCAGCCGAAAGCCGCCTCGACGCCTACCCGCACCAGCTGTCCGGCGGCATGAGCCAGCGCGTGGCCATCGCCATGGCCATCGCCGGCGAGCCAAAACTGCTGATCGCCGACGAACCGACCACCGCGCTGGACGTGACCATCCAGGCGCAGATCATGGAGCTGCTGGTCAACCTGCAAAAAGAGCGCAACATGGCGCTCATTCTCATCACCCACGACCTGGCCGTGGTCGCCGAAACCGCCAAGCGCGTGTGCGTGATGTACGCAGGGCAAGCAGTCGAAGTCGGCCAGGTGCCGGAGCTGTTCGACATCCCCGCCCACCCGTACAGCGAAGCGCTGCTGGCGGCCATTCCCGAGCACAGCATCGGCGCCGAACGCCTGGCCACCCTGCCCGGCATCGTCCCGGGGCGCTATGACCGCCCGCAGGGTTGCCTGCTGTCGCCACGCTGCCCCTATGTGCAGGAAAACTGCCGCCGGCAGCGCCCGGCCCTTGATCCCCAGGCCCACAGCCTGGTGCGTTGCTTCTATCCGCTGAACCAGGAGGTGGCGTGATGGCCGTCGTACTTTCCGCTCGTGAGCTGACCCGCCACTACGAAGTCTCCCGCGGCCTGTTCAAGGGCCATGCGCTGGTGCGGGCGCTCAACGGCGTGTCGTTCGAACTGGAGGCCGGCAAGACCCTGGCCGTGGTCGGTGAATCCGGCTGCGGCAAGTCGACCCTGGCGCGTGCCCTGACCCTGATCGAGGAGCCGTCCTCAGGTTCGCTGCAAATCGCCGGCCACGAGGTCAAGGGCGCCAGCAAGGACCAGCGCAAACAGCTGCGCCGTGACGTGCAGATGGTGTTCCAGAGCCCCTACGCCTCGCTCAACCCGCGGCAGAAGATCGGCGACCAGTTGGCCGAACCGCTGTTGATCAACACCTCGCTGAGCAAGACCGAACGCCGCGAGAAAGTGCAGAAGATGATGGAGCAGGTGGGCCTGCGCCCCGAGCACTACCAGCGTTATCCGCACATGTTCTCCGGCGGCCAGCGCCAGCGTATCGCCCTGGCCCGGGCGATGATGCTGCAACCCAAGGTACTGGTGGCCGACGAACCCACCTCTGCGCTGGACGTGTCGATCCAGGCCCAGGTGCTGAACCTGTTCATGGACCTGCAGAAGGAATTCAACACCGCCTACGTGTTCATCTCCCACAACCTGGCGGTAGTGCGCCATGTGGCGGACCAGGTGCTGGTGATGTACCTCGGCCGGCCGGCGGAAATGGGGCCCAAGCAGGACATCTACGACAAGCCGCTGCACCCGTATACCCAGGCGCTGCTATCGGCCACCCCGGCGATCCACCCGGACCCGCTGAAGCCGAAGATCCGCATTGCCGGTGAGTTGCCCAACCCGTTGAATCCGCCGGACGGTTGCGCGTTCCACAAACGTTGCCCGTACGCGACCGAGCGATGCGCCAAGGAAGTACCGGCGTTGCGCCAAGTGAGTACGCGGCAGGTGGCGTGCCACTACGCCGAGCAGTTCCTGTAGCTGTATGCGCCAATGAAAACGCCGCCCTTTCGGGCGGCGTTTTCATTTCTCAGTGCATGAACAATGCAATCAGGATGATCACCGGAATAGGGACCCCGAGCATCCACAGCAATAATGAGCGCATGACAATTCTCCTTGTTCCTGTGCGGGTTATCGGATCGGTGCAGAGGCGTGGCGCGGGTTGTAGTCCGCCGGACTGGCTTCGAGCCACTGCACCCGATCACGCTGCCGGCCGCCGAACAGTGCCGCCAGGCTGGCGAAGAAGGCGCCGCAAAGCAGGGCGACGAAAGTCCACAACGCCGTCCAGGCGGCGGCCTTGGTCGCAGCGTCCGCGGCTTGCTTGGCCTCGACCTTGGCCTGCTGCAGTTGTGCATAGACCTGATCAACGCGTGCTTCGGCCTCGGGCTGTGTCAGGCGAGTGCGCTGGGCCACTACCTGGGCCAGGTAGGTCCGGTCCTCCGGCGAGAGCGCGCCGCCCTGGGCCAGCGAGCGAGTCAGAATGCGGGCTGCCACACCATTTGCCGCATCGTCACTGACCGCCACCGGGCCTTGACCGCGGAACAGGCTATCGACGAAGTAGCCCATCGGGTTCTTGCCCTGGCTATCGCTGCCAGCCACACCAGCAGCCGCGGTGGTAGCCACCCCGGACGCAGCGGTGGCGCCGGCACCCAGCAAGTTGCCAGCGGTACCCAGCACCAGCATGGCGGCCACTAGCGTGGCAACCGCCCAGGCCAGGAAGCCATGGGCAGTGTCCCGGAAATACACTTCGTCACCGTGCAGGTTGGCCCATTTCACCCGCAGGCGACCGGCGATGTAACCACCCAGGCCCGAGGCCAGTATCTGTGTGATCAGTAGCCAGATGATGGTCGAAATCCCAAGCGCCTTGGCGCTCGCGCCTTCGTCGGCCCAAGGCGAGGTAGCGGCCAGGCCCAACCCTGTCCCCAGTACCACCAGGATCAGGGACAAGGCCGCCGCCGCTGCTGCGCCTGCGAAGATCGCGGCCCAGGAAACTCCGGAGCGATTGGGGTCGTTGGTGGGGTAGTCGGCAGGTGTGATCATGATTCGACGCCTTTATCTGAGGGGGAGGTCCGTTCTCAGGTAAGGCCGTGCAGGGGCTGTGCCACTTTGTGTCAAAACATGACTTCCTTATAAATCAGTCGGTTGGCTTGTAGACAACGTCTGAGCATCATGCAAAATGCCAGATCGGTGCGGAAACGGCAGGGCCTTCTGCAACCCGGGATGCGGCCTGTGCGCACGGGCAGGTTCTTGTCAGACCGGGACATGACGAGGCACCATCCACGGCATGTCTATCGCCACCGTCCCCGACGGCCCCGGGCAAACCCCGCTCACCGCCGCCACCGTCATGCGCTACCACCTGTGCTGGAAGCATCGCGACCTGGACGGGGTGATGGCCCTGTACCACCCGGATATCCAGTACCACGACTTCTTCCAGAACCGCGTGCTCGGTTTCGACGAGCTGCGCGACTACGTGCGCGCAAGCTTGCCCCATGAAGCCGGCGAGGACATCGTCCACAGCGACCGCATCCGCGTCGATGGCTGCACCGCGTTCATCCAGTACCAGGTCACGGTGCAGGGTGGCGACGGGCTGGTGGCGTTCCAGTCCAGCGAGGCGATCACCGTGCTGGACGGACTGATCTGGCGGGTCAACGAGTACGCCACGCTGGTCCATGGCAACGGAAAGGGCCTGCGCTCCAGCGGGCCGCGCCCAGCCACCAGTCGGCTCGGCCTGTCTCCCCGCCAGCTATCGACCATGGCCCAGGACCTGGAGCATTATTTCCAGGCCCAGCGCCCGTACCTGGACCCCGAGTTGGACCTGCAGCGGGTCGCCGACGAAAGCGGCTACAGCCGCAACCAGATTTCCTACCTGCTCAACCAGGTGCTTGGCCAGAGCTTCTACCGCTACGTCAACCAGGCACGCCTGCAACACCTGATGAGCAGCCTGGACAATAGCTGCGTCGCGGCGCCCGTCGATGAACTGGCGTTCAACGCCGGCTTCAATTCGCTGTCGGCGTTCTACAAGTGCTTTCGCGAGCATACCGGCCTGTCGCCCAAGGCTTACCTCAAGCAAATTTCCCTGCGTGCACGCACGTAAGACAGCCCACGCCACGCTTCACTAGGATCGCCACAGACCCTCAGTGGATGTGGAGCACGACCCGATGCAACCTTTGCGCACGATCAGCCTGTGGATGGACCAGCTCGACGAGCCGTTGTGCGCGCGCCCGGCCCTGCGCCAGGACCTGGACCTCGACGTGTGCATCATCGGTGCCGGCTATACGGGGCTGTGGACGGCCTACTACCTCAAGCGCCAGGCGCCGCAGCTGAACATCGCGGTGATCGAGGCCAACATCGCCGGCTTCGGCGCCTCCGGACGCAATGGCGGCTGGCTGATGGGCAACCTGCTGGGCGAGGACCACCTGCTGGCCACGCTCTCGCCGCAGCAACGGCGTGAAAGCATCGACCTGCTGCACGGCATCCCCGACGAAGTCCACGACGTGCTCCTGCGCGAAGGCATCGCCTGCGACTACCGCAAAGGCGGAGTGCTCTACTGCGCCGCCCGCTACCCGGAACAGGAACGCAGCCTGCGCGCCTGGCTCGACGACCTCTACCGCCAGGGCATGAATGAAGACGATTACCGCTGGCTGCGCCCCGAACAACTGGATGCCCAGCTGAAGGTAAGCAACCCCTACGGCGCCCTCTACAGCCCGCACGTCGCCACGATTCAACCGGCCAGGCTGGTGCGTGGCCTGGCACGGACGGTCGAGGCCATGGGCGTGCCGATCTACGAGAACACGCCAGCCATTGACTGGCAGACCGGCGAAGTGCGCACCCCGTTGGCACGTATCCGCAGCCACTGGGTGGTGCCGGCCGTGGAAGGCTACGCCGCCAGCCTGCCACCGCTCGGGCGGCACCAGCTGCCGGTACAGAGCCTGCTGGTGGCCACCGAGCCGCTGCCGGAGTCGACATGGGAGCAGATCGGCCTGAGCCAGGGCCAGGCCTTCAGCGAAAACAGCCGCCAGGTCACCTATGGCCAGCGCAGCGCCGACAACCGCCTGGTGTTCGGTGCCCGCGGCGGCTACCGCTTCGGTGGCCGCCTGCGCGAGGACTTCACCCTGACCACCGACGAGGTGGAGCTGCGCCGCTACCTGTTCGGCGAACTGTTCCCACAGCTCAAGCACGTACGCATCACCCACTCCTGGGGCGGCAACCTCGGCATGGCCCGGCGCTTCCGCCCGCACATGCTCTGCGACCGCCAGCGCGGTATCGCCCTGGCCGGCGGTTATGGCGGCGAAGGCGTCGGCGCCACCAACCTCGGTGGACGTACCCTGGCCGCGCTGATCCTCGGCCAGCACAACGAACTGACCGCGCAGCCCTGGGTGCACGACAACCGCCCGCTGTCGAGCTTGGCCAGCTGGCCGCCCGAGCCGTGCCGCTGGCTGGGCTACAACGCGATCATCCAGAGTTTCGTCCACGAGGACCGGACCCTCGCCAACCCGACCAGCGCCCCCTGGCGGCGGCGCCTGGCCAGTGGGTTGGCCGATTTCATGGAAGGCTTCATGCACTGACTTCCCCTCACCACCACACAGGATACACCGGTCATGAGCATCACCCAGTTCAAACACACCGACAGCGTCATCCTGGACATCAGCACTCCGGTCGCCGTGCCCCTTGGCGAGCCGGTCGCAGTCACCTCGGTCACCTGCGTCGAGCGCAGCGACGGCGTCGAGACCGGCATCTGGGAATGCACCCCGGGGCGCTGGCGGCGGCAGATCGTGCAGCAGGAGTTCTGCCATTTCATCAAGGGCCGCTGCACCTTCACTCCCGACGGCGGCGAGCCCCTGGTCATAGAAGCCGGAGACGCCCTGATGCTACCGGCCAACAGCCTCGGCACCTGGGATATCCAGGAGACCGTGCGCAAGACCTACGTCCTCATTTTCTGATCCGCTGATCGCCTGCCTTCGATAACAACAGACAAAGCAAGGTAACCCCGACATGCGCACCCTCCTTCTCGCTCCCCTGATGCTGGCCGCCGGCATGGCCAGTGCCGCCGACTCGGTGAAGATCTACAACTGGTCGAGCTACATCGCCCCGGACACGCTGAAGCACTTCCAGCAAACCACCGGCATCAATCCCACCTACGACGTGTTCGACAGCAACGAGACCCTCGACGGCAAGCTGATGACCGGCAACTCCGGCTACGATGTGGTGTTCCCCTCCAACCACTTCATGGCCCGGCAGATCCAGGGCAAAGCCCTGAAGCAGCTGGACAAGTCGCAGTTGCCCAACTGGAAGAACCTCAACCCGGTGTTGCTCAAGGCCCTGGAGGTCAACGACCCGGGCAACCAGTACGGCTTCCCGTACCTGTGGGGCAGCACCGGCATCGGCTACAACATCGACAAGGTCAAGGCGGTGCTCGGCGACAATGCGCCCATCGATTCGTGGGACCTGTTCTTCAAGCCCGAATACCTCGCCAAGCTCAAGAGTTGCGGCGTGGCGGTGCTGGACAACGGCCCCGAGCTGCTGCCGATCGCCCTGCACTACCTGGGCCTGCCGCACCATAGCCAGAACACGGCGGACTACGACAAGGCCAAGGCGTTGCTGATGAAGGTGCGCCCGTACATCAGCTACTTCCACTCCTCGAAGTACACCGGCGACCTGGCCAATGGCGACGTGTGCCTGGTGGTGGGTTTCTCGGGCGACGTGCTGCAGGCGAAGAACCGTGCCGAGGAGGCGAAGAACGGGGTGAAGGTGGGCTACTCGATCCCGAAGGAAGGCGCGCCGATGTGGTTCGACATGGTGGCCATGCCGGCCGATGCGCCTGACGAGAAAGCCGGATATGCGTACATGAACTACCTGTTGCAGCCGGAGGTGATGGCCAACATCAGCAACTTCGTGCAGTACGCCAATGGCAACCAGCAGGCGGATGCGCTGGTGGACCCGGCGCTGAAGGGCAACACGATGATCTACCCGAGTGACGACGTGATGGGCAAGTTGTATGCGCTGGAGGCCATGCCGGCGAAGATCGACCGCATCAGGACGCGGATCTGGACCAGCATAAAAGCCGGCAACTGACACTCGGCAGTTACACGCTTGAAGCTGCAAGCGACAAGAAAAAGGCGGGCCTTTCCGGGCCCGCCTCTTCTTGAAGCTCGCAGCTTGCAGCTGCTCTTAGTGGTGCTCGCGGGTCGCGCGGAATTTCACATCCGGCCAGCGTTCTTCCATCAGCGCCAGGTTGACCCGGGTCGGGGCCAGGTAGGTCAGGTGACCACCGCCGTCGATGGCCAGGTTCTCCACCGCCTTGTTCTGGAATTCCTCGAGCTTCTTCTTGTCGTCGCAGCTGATCCAGCGCGCCGACCAGACGGTGATCGGCTCATAGGCGCACTCGACCTTGTACTCTTCCTTCAGGCGGCTGGCGACCACGTCGAACTGCAGCACACCGACCGCGCCGAGGATGATGTCGTTGCTGCGCTCGGGGAAGAACACCTGGGTCGCGCCCTCTTCGGCCAGCTGCTGCAGGCCCTGGCGCAGCTGCTTGGATTTCAGCGGGTCCTTCAGACGCACGCGGCGGAACAGCTCCGGGGCGAAGTGCGGAATACCGGTGAAGCCCAGCGCCTCGCCTTCGGTGAAGGTGTCGCCGATCTGGATGGTGCCGTGGTTGTGCAGGCCGATGATGTCGCCGGCATAGGCCTCCTCCAGTTGCTCGCGCTCGGAGGAGAAGAAGGTCAGGGCATCACCGATGCGCACGTCCTTGCCAGTGCGCACGTGGCGCATCTTCATGCCCTTCTCGTACTTGCCCGAGCAGATACGCATGAAGGCGATACGGTCACGGTGTTTCGGGTCCATGTTCGCCTGGATCTTGAACACGAAGCCGGTGAATTTCTCTTCCACCGGTTCCACGGTGCGCTCGTGGGCGACACGGGCCAGTGGGCGCGGCGCCCAGTCGACAACCGCGTCGAGCACATGGTCGACACCGAAGTTGCCCAATGCGGTACCGAAGAACACCGGGGTCAGCTGGCCATTGATGAACGCGTCCTGGTCGAACTCGTGGCAGGCGCCCTGCACCAGCTCGAGTTGTTCGAGGAAACGGTCGTATTCATCACCGAGGTGGGCGCGGGCTTCATCGGAGTCGAGCTTCTCGATGATCTTCGCTTCGGTGCGCTCGTGGCCATGCCCAGGCGTGTAGACGATGATGTAGTCGCCGGCCAGGTGATACACGCCCTTGAAATCACGGTAGCAACCGATCGGCCAGGTGATCGGCGCGGCCTTGATCTTCAGCACCGCCTCGATTTCGTCGAGCAGTTCGATCGGGTCGCGGATGTCCCGGTCGAGTTTGTTGATGAAGCTGACGATCGGCGTATCGCGCAGGCGGCACACGTCCATCAGGGCAATGGTGCGCGGCTCGACGCCTTTACCGCCATCGAGCACCATCAGCGCCGAGTCCACCGCGGTCAGGGTGCGATAGGTGTCTTCCGAGAAATCTTCGTGGCCGGGGGTGTCGAGCAGATTGATCATATGCTCGCGGTAGGGGAACTGCATCACCGAGGTAGTGATGGAGATGCCGCGCTGCTTCTCCATTTCCATCCAGTCGGAGGTGGCGTGGCGGTCGGACTTGCGCGACTTCACGGTACCGGCGACGGCAATGGCCTTGCCCATCAGCAGGAGCTTCTCGGTGATGGTGGTCTTACCGGCGTCGGGGTGGGAAATGATTGCGAAAGTGCGGCGCTTCGCGACTTCGGCGGCCTGGTTGGTCATGGGAAATCGCCTGACTGGGGATTCAAAAAGGGGCGATATCATACCTGAAGTCGGGGCAGGGGCCAAAATCTGCTGGTGCATGGCGGAAATCTTGTGGCGCCTTTGAGATCGAGCGCCGCCCGCGCGGCGCATCGCTGGCAAGCCAGCTCCCACATCTGTTTCGGGCCAATTATTCCTGTGAAGGTACCGCTGCCCGCCTTGGTGCATGCCTCAAGTCTTGCGAGAGGTCAGCAATGCCCACCTCGAAACCGCGTCATGCCAACAAGGCGGACAGTGGAGATAGGCCAGGAGCGACTGGCCCGAAACAGATGTGGGAGCTGGCTTGCCAGCGATGCGCCGCTCGGGCGGCGCTCGATCTTGAGAACACCGCTAATTTCTCGCCCTACACCTGGCCGTCCGTACTCAATATCAAAAATGCACCTTGCGGCCATCACACACTTGCGAGCGTGTCGAAGCTGAAATCACGATTTGATTACTCAAAATCCCCTCCTGTATCAGCTCGCGGCCTCGCGCTTCCGCTTTCGCTCTGCGTTCCGGCGACAGACTGGCCATGACTTCTTCGAGTGTCTTCACGATTTTCTCCTCTTTGAACGAATTTCCCTGCGCGATCTTGATCGTGCCGACAAACGCCTCGATAGCAGGTACTTCAACGTCTCAACGTAATATTCAAGCTTGATTTTCGCGTGAAATTTCCTACACACCAGTGATTAACACTGGCCAAATGCCGCCCCAGATGGGAACCTTTACGTCCACGGAGACGTCCACTCCCCTGCAAGCCGCTTCGCTTCAGGGCTGGTTTCACTGCTTCACGAGCCCGACGGGGTTCGGCTCATGGCCTGATGCCGCGCATCGGGCTGCTACTCGCGACCACGCTGCCCGCCGCCAGGAATGGCCGGCCGCACGGGGGGTGATCGCCGACTATAAAAAAGGAGTCCGCCTGTGGCTGCACGCTACGGAAAAGGGCTGTTGGGATGGGCCGCCGTGCTCGTCATCCTGGCCCTGCTGATCCACTGGATCGGCATCGACACGATCGCCCGCTACCGCGACGATCTTGGGTTCTACCTGCAAGCGCACCTGGTCCTGGTGCTGGCTTCGATGGCGGCGGCGCTGGCCGTGGGCATCCCCGCCGGCATTGCCTTGAGTCGACCGCACCGGGTCGACAAGGCCGAGCGCTTCATGCAGTTGTTCAACGTTGGCAACACCATTCCTCCCCTGGCCGTTCTGGCCATCGCCCTGAGTATCCTGGGCATCGGCGCAGGTCCTGCGATCTTCGCACTGTTCCTCGCCTCCCTCCTGCCCATCGTGCGCAACACCTACGAGGGCCTGAAAAACGTCCCTGCCTCGCTCAAGGAAGCCGCCACCGGTATCGGCATGACCCCGCGCCAGCAACTCTGGCAGGTAGAGCTGCCAAACGCCGTGCCGATCATCGTCGGCGGCGTGCGCGTGGCCCTGGCACTGAACGTGGGTACCGCGCCCCTGGCGTTCCTGATCGGCGCCAACAGCCTGGGCAGCCTGATCTTCCCCGGCATCGCCCTGAACAACCAGCCGCAGCTGCTGCTCGGCGCCGCCTGCACGGCGTTGCTGGCCCTGGCGCTCGATGCGTTGGTGAGTTTCTCCAGCAAGCGCTGGCTGGAACGTGGCCTGGCCCAATAAGAAGAGGCAAAGCATGAAGAAGACAATCGCCTTGTTCCTGGGCGCGGCCCTGCTTTGCGCAGGCGTTGCCCAGGCCGCGGAAAAACCACAGATCCGCATCGGCGCCCGGGTGTTCACCGAACAGACCGTGCTCGCCGAGATCACCGCCCAGCACCTGCGCGCCAACGGCTTCGAGGTGCGGGTGACTACCGGCCTGGGCAGCAACATCGCCCGCCAGGCCCAGGAAACCGGCCAGCTCGACCTGATGTGGGAATACACCGGCGTATCGCTGGTCTCGTACAACCATATCGACGAGCGCATGCCCGACGCCGCAGCCACCTATGCGCGAGTGAAAGAGCTCGACGCGAAAAAGGGCCTGGTCTGGCTGACTCCGTCGAAGTTCAGCAACACCTACGCCCTGGGCCTGCCAAAGGCAGTCGCCGCGGCCTACCCGCAGATCAACTCGATCAGCGACCTCAACCAGGTGCTGCATGACGAAGCCGACCGCAACCACCTGGTGGCGCTGGACACCGAGTTCGCCAACCGCCCGGATGGCCTGGTTGGCCTGCGCGAGCTGTACGAGCTGCCGCTGGACCGGCGCAACATCCGCCAGATGGACGGAGGCCTGGTGTACACCGCCATGCGCAACAACCAGGTGTTCGCCGGCCTGGTCTACACCACCGACGGGCGCCTGAACGCGTTCGACCTCAAGCTGCTGGAAGACGACAAGCACTATTTCCCCGACTACACCGCCGCCCCGGTGCTGCGCCAGGCCGTGCTCGACGCCCATCCTCAGCTGGCCACCCTGCTCAAGCCGCTGGCCGAACAGCTGGACGACGAGACCATGCGCCAGCTCAACGCCAAGGTCGATGTCGAGCACCAGAGCCCGACGGTGGTGGCCGCCGCGTTCCTGCGTGAGTACCCACTCAGCGAGGTACAGCCATGAACCTGCTCGACACCTTCGTCCACCTCGACTGGGCACAGGTCCTGCAACTGACCTGGCAGCACATCATGCTGGTCGGCATCGCGGTGGGCCTGGCGATCCTTGTCGGCGTGCCGCTGGGCATCCTGATGACCCGCTTCCCGGTGTTCGCCGGCCCGCTGCAGGCCAGCGCCACCGTGCTGCTGACCATCCCCTCGATCGCCCTGTTCGGCTTGCTGCTGCCGTTCTACTCGAAGTTCGGCCAGGGCCTGGGGCCACTGCCGGCGATCACTGCAGTGTTCCTTTATTCACTGCTGCCGATCCTGCGCAACACCTACCTGGCCCTGACCAACGTCGAGCCCGGTATCCGTGAAGCCGCGCGCGGCATCGGCATGACCTTCGGCCAGCGCCTGCGCATGGTCGAGTTGCCCATCGCCGTGCCGGTGATCCTCGCCGGCGTGCGCACCGCCGTGGTGATGAACATCGGCGTGATGACCATCGCCGCGACCATCGGCGCCGGCGGCCTGGGCGTGCTCATTCTTACCTCCATCAGCCGCAGCGACATGTCGATGCTGCTGGTCGGCGCGGTGCTGGTCAGCCTGCTGGCGATCATCGCCGACCTGATCCTGCAAGCCCTGCAACGTGCCCTGACTCCAGAAGGACTGCGCTCATGATCGAACTGAAGAACCTCAGCAAGACCTTCAACGTCAACGGCAAGGACGTCAAAGCCGTCGACGCGGTAAGCCTCACCGTCAACGAAGGCGAAATCTGCGTGTTCCTCGGCCCCTCCGGCTGCGGCAAGAGCACCACGCTGAAGATGATCAACCGCCTGATCACCCCGACCTCAGGGCAAGTGTTCATCAATGGCGAGGACACCACCGGCCTGGACGAGGTGACCCTGCGCCGGCACATCGGCTACGTGATCCAGCAGATCGGCCTGTTCCCCAACATGACCATCGAGGAGAACATCACCGTGGTCCCGCGCTTACTCGGCTGGGACAAGCAGCGCTGCCACGATCGCGCCCGCGAGCTGATGAGCATGATCAAGCTCGAGCCCAAGCAGTACCTGCAGCGCTACCCGCGTGAACTGTCCGGTGGCCAGCAGCAACGCATCGGCGTGATCCGCGCCCTGGCCGCCGAGGCCCCGGTGCTGCTGATGGACGAGCCGTTCGGCGCGGTCGACCCGATCAACCGCGAGATGATCCAGAACGAGTTCTTCGAGATGCAGCGGGCCCTGAACAAGACGGTGATCATGGTCAGCCATGACATCGACGAGGCCATCAAGCTGGGCGACAAGATCGCCATCTTCCGCGCCGGCAAGCTGTTGCAGCTGGATCACCCGGACACCCTGCTGGCACACCCGGTGGACGATTTCGTCAGCAACTTCGTCGGTCAGGACAGCACGCTCAAGCGCCTGCTGCTGGTGCGTGCCGAGGATGCCGCGGACAACGCGCCATCGGTGAGTCCGGAAACACCGGTGAGCGATGCGCTGGAACTGCTGGACGAGCATGACCGCCGTTACGTGGTGGTGACCGATGCGCAGAATCGCGCGCTGGGTTATGTGCGCCGCCGCGACATGCACCGCCAGCAGGGCACGTGCGCGGATTTCCTGCGTCCGTTCAATGCCACGGCGGCGCACGATGAGCACCTGCGCATCCTGCTGTCGCGCATGTACGAGTTCAATCGGGCGTGGTTGCCGGTGCTGGATGCCGAACAGGTGTTCCTGGGAGAGGTGACACAGGAGTCGATTGCGGCGTACCTGAGTTCTGGGCGCTCGCGCGGGGCGAAGACCTCGATCGTGTCGCCGGCCGAGGCAGTGACCTCCTGATAGAAAGCCGGGGGCGCTTTGCGCCCCTTTTCGCCGGCAAGCCGGCTCCCACAGTAGTAGCTGCGGCCAATACCTTGTGGGAGCCGGCTTGTCGTGGCGACGAACCGCGGCGAAAAGGGCTGCAAAGCAGCCCCGGCAATCTTGGATCAGAACCCTACACTGGCCTGCACATAGAACGTGCGCGGCTCACCCACATAGATCCCCGCGTTGTTGTCGCTGGAGCGGGTGAAATACTGCTTGTCGAACAGGTTCTTCACCCCGGCGGCCAGCTTCAGGTTCGACAGCTGCGGCCCGAACGCATAGCCACCCCGGGCATGCCAGGTGACGTAGCCCGGAATGTCGCCATACTGCCCGTCGGCGCTCGGCTGGGTGATGTAGTTGCCGTTGAAGCTGCCATCGGCGTTCATCCCGGTACCCGGCGCGTGCTGCTTCGACTGGGCGTAGGCATCCAGGTTCCAGGTCCAGTGGTTGACCTCGTAGCGCACGCCGGCGGTGGCCACCTGGCGCGAATAGAACGGCAGGTCACGCCCCTTGAAACCAGGGATCTCGCCCTCGTAGGTGGCACGGGTGTAGGTGTAGCCAGCATTCACCGACAGCCCCTGCAGGCGTGGGTCCAGGCCGGACAGGTCGTAGCGCGCCGAGGCCTCGATGCCCTGGTGCTTGGTCGCCCCCAGGTTGGTCCAGCCGACATCGTTGCTGATGTACTGCAGCTCATCGTCGAAGTCGATGTAGAAGGCTGTCAGCTCACCGGCCCAGTTGCCGTTGTCATAGCGCGTACCAATTTCGTAGGTCTTGGCCTTCTCCGGCTCCAGGCCGTTTGCCGTGCTGTCGCCGACGCCGCCCTGGCCCAGCTGGAAGTACTGCAGGCTGCCGAACGAGGTCTCGTAGTTGGCGAACAGCTTCCACGCATCGGACAGGTGGTACATCACGCTCAGCGCTGGCAGCGGTTCGTTGCTGGTGATGCTGCGGTTCTTCTCCGGCACTGGGCGATAGTTGGCGTCCATCACCGGACGGTCGCGCCAGTCGGTGTTGATGTGCTCGAAGCGGATGCCCGGGGTGATGGTCCAGTTGCCGACGTCGATCTTGTCGTCGATGTAGTAGGCGCTGGCCTCGGTGCCACCACTGCGGTCCTGGAACACATGGCCGTCGGAGGTCGGGGTCACGGTCGGCACGTTGTCGACCAGCGCCAGGCGGGTGGACTGCTCGCGCATCGCTTCCTTCAGATAGCGATAGCCGACGCTGACTTCCTGGGTGGTCGGGCCGACGAAGAAGATCCGCGACAGACGTGGCTCGATGGCGAAGGTGTGATAGTTGCGCGGGTACGACGACAGGGTCTTCTGGTCGCGGGCGGCGATGGCGCTGCCACGGAAGCTGTCGGTGTAGTAAGTCAGCACCTCGAACTGGGTGGCGTCGTCGATCTGTCGCTGCCACTTGAACGAGACGTCCTTGCGGCGGCCGCTGAAGTAGTCGTAGTCGCGCACCGACTGGTAGGGGTTGTGATCGTACTGCGCCTGGGTCAGGCCACCCGGCATGTCGGCGCGGCCGTCGTAGTAGTGGAAATTGAGCCAGAACTCGTCGACATCGGTCGGTGCCCAGTGGGTCTTGAGCATCACATCGTCGATATCGTTGTCGTTGTTGCTTTCGCGATAGCCATCGCCATTCACGCCGGTATACAGCAACGCCACGCCCATGCCGTTGTCGGCAGTGCCGCCGACGAAGGCCGACTCGGTGTGCTTCCAGCCGCCATCGCGCGAAGTCTCGAGGGTGGTGGACAGCTCGCCGCTGGCCTTCTCGGGGATCGCCCGAGTGACGAAGTTGATCACCCCACCGACGTTCTGCGGGCCATAGCGCACGGAGCCTGCACCACGGACCACGTCGATGCTGTCGAGGTTGCCCGAGGAGATCGGCGCCATCGACAGCTGTGGCTGGCCGTAGGGGGCGAAGGCCGCCGGAATGCCATCGATCAGCACGGTCGAACGCGGCGACAGGCGCGACGTCAGGCCACGCACGCCGACATTCAGCGACAGGTCGCTGCCACCGGTGCCGTTGGAATCCTGCACCTGCACGCCCGGGATACCGCGCAGGGCGTCACGCACGTTCATCGTGCCCTTCTCCACCATCGCTTCGCGGCGCACCACGGTGCGCGCGCCAGGGTGGTTCTGCACCACGCTCTGGTCGGCGTCGCCCAGCCAGTCCCCGACCACCTTGATATCGGTGGGCGCCAGCTCCAGGCTGCCGGTGGTCAGGGTACCGGCGGCCTGGGCCGGCTTGACCACCACGGTGTCCGCGGACTGCTCGAAGGTCAGCCCGCTACCTTGCAGCAGTTGCTGCAGGGCCTGCTCCGGCGCCAGGTTGCCGGACACCGCCGGGGCCTGCTTGCCGTCCACCAGCTCGGGGCTGAAGAACAGTTGCAGGTTGGTCTGCTGGCCCAATTGCTTGAGTGCGCCCGCCAATGGCTGGGCCTGGATCTGGATGGTATCGGCGTAGCTGTTGCCGGCGGCGGCGCTGACCGCCAGGGCCAGCGCCAGGCGGCGCAGCTGGAGAAGGGGATTATTGTTGTTCACGTCTTCGATGGGTCCTGAGAGTCGGGATAAACGCCAACCGCATGCAAATGGAAATGCTTGGCAGTTGCAGCTGGCGGGGAAGACGAACGAACGGAAAAAAACCTGAATCTATTTCAGAACAATTTCGCTGGAGCCGTCTGCAAGGTTCTTCACGCGCACCGGCAGTATGCTCGGCAAGGCCCGCAACAGGGCGTCCGGGTCGTCGGTGCTGAAGGTGCTCGACAGGCGCAGAGCAGCGGCCTTGCCGGACGCCACATGCAAAGGTCGGGCGCGGTAGCGCGAAACCTCCGCCACTACGTCGCTCAGCGGCGCGTTGTCGAAGACCAGCTTGCCCTGGCGCCAGGCGGTCAGCGCCTTGGCATCGATGGCATAGGGCGCAGCGACCTTGCCCTGCGCATCGATATGCGAACCCTGGCCGGCAGTGAGCAGCGCCAGCGACTCGGCTGCACCCTGTACCTTCACCGAACCCTGCTCCACCGCCACGCGAGTCCGGTTCGGATCCTGGCGTACATCGAAGCGGGTGCCGGTGACGGTGACATTGCCCTGGGCAGTGCTGACCACAAAGGGTCGGCCACTGTCGTGGGCGACGATGAACATCGCCTCGCCCGCGTCCAGGCGCACATGGCGCTGCCCCGGGGAAAACATCACCTGGACCTGTGTGGCACTGTTGAGCTCCAACCGTGAACCGTCCGGCAACTCGACCTGACGTCGCTCACCCAAGCCCGTGCCCAGCATGTCCTGGTGATTGAGCTGTTGATACTGCCAGACCGTCCAGCCAAGCCCGAGCGCCACCATCGCCACCCCGGCCGCCAATGCCTGGCGCAGCAGGCGTCGGCGCGGCAACTGACGTACCGGCTCGGGCTGGCACAGCGCCTCGAGGCGCTGCCGGGGGATGAAGTCGGCGGCGCGCCACAGTTGCGCCAGGCGCTCGTACTCTTGCCGGTGCCGCGGGTGCTGCGTCAGCCACGCCTGCAACGCCGACTGCACGGCATTGTCGTGCGGCGCGTCCTGGGCCCGGGCGAACCAGCTGGCCGCCTGCTCGCCCACGGGATCGGGCGCGTGCTGTTTCATCGAAGGGGTCTCCTGACTCATCTGGCCGACACATCCAGGTGCTCACGCAGATGCCGGAGCGTGCGGATCATATACTTTTCGACCATGTTCTTGGTCAAACCCATGCGCTCGGCGATCTCGGCCTGGGTCAGGCCTTCGAGCTTCTGCCAGATGAACACCCTGCGGCAATTCAGCGGCAGCTCGGCCAGCGCACGCTCGACGCTGTCGGCCAGTTCCAGGGCGTGCACATACGCTTCCGGGTCGTCCCCTGCGGCTATATCACCTGTGAAGGCCTCAAGCTCCAGGGCCTGGCGCCGGTCCTCGCGGCGAAAGCCGTCGACGGCGATGTTGCGGGCGGTCTGGTGCAGATAGGCGCGTGGCTGCTCGACCTGCTCGCGCGGGTTTTCCAGCACCCGCACAAAGGCATCGTGGGTGAGGTCCTCGGCCTGCTGTCGACTGCGCAGTTTGCGCGTCCAGGTGCCGATCAGCTCTTGGTAATGGTCGAGGAAGCCTTTGGGTCCGGACACGGTCGGGGTCGTCAGGGAGGCAGATGAGGTCGCGAATAGTAATATTTCTCATCAAGGACGGCAATCGACATGTCCCTTGCACGACCAATGGCCCAGATAGGCTCTGCGTAACAAAAAATTTATGGCCAATTTCGCGGTAAAGACCAGGCTGAGCATGTGGCCATAAATTTGAACACCCTGTGTTCATTCGCCCTCCTGCCTCAGCCACCGACAAACGGTCACCAACAGGTTCCTCCGCCCTTTCGCAGCGAAACCAGAGCCATCATGCAAAGAATGAAGCTATCAACCGATCGCAGCCAGATCGCCACCTATTCCACAATTTTTTACGCTCATGGTCATTTCCTGAACCTACCTGGTTCACATCGGTCGGTTATCGCAACGGCAGGCCGCCGGCACACGACGAATGCCCTCGGATTGCCTGTTGATATTGGCGTTTTCACACCCTAAAGTGCGCGCCGAACGTCCATGCTGGAAACGATCCATCCGGCTCAAGTACTGACGACGAGACAGCAAGGTCACCCGCCTTTTCCCGGCACGGCTGACCTTTTTGCTTTCGGCGACATGCCTTGGGAAGTAGGCGAACCAAAGTGGGGATACGGAGGACGTTCAGTTGCTGCCACTTATCTTTTCAGTTTGCCCATGGAGCCCCTGAGCATGTCGATCCAGGTCGAAGACTACTTTGCGCGTGACACCTTCCAGAAAATGAAGGCGTTCGCCGACAAGCAGGAAACCCCGTTCGTTCTCATCGATACCCAGATGATCAGCCAGGCCTATGACGACCTGCGCGCCGGGTTCGAATTCGCCAAGGTCTACTACGCGGTCAAGGCCAACCCGGCGGTCGAGATCATCGACCTGCTGAAGGAAAAGGGCTCGAGCTTCGACATCGCCTCGATCTATGAACTGGACAAGGTGCTCGGCCGCGGCGTCAGCGCCGACCGTATCAGCTACGGCAACACCATCAAGAAGTCCAAGGACATCCGCTACTTCTACGAGAAAGGCGTGCGCCTGTACGCCACCGACTCCGAGGCCGACCTGCGCAACATCGCCAAGGCCGCGCCGGGCTCGAAAGTCTATGTGCGTATTCTCACCGAAGGCTCCACCACCGCCGACTGGCCACTGTCGCGCAAGTTCGGCTGCCAGACCGACATGGCCATGGACCTGCTGATCCTCGCCCGCGACCTGGGCCTGGTGCCCTACGGCATCTCCTTCCACGTCGGCTCGCAACAGCGCGACATCAGCGTGTGGGACGCAGCCATCGCCAAGGTCAAGGTGATCTTCGAGCGCCTCAAGGAAGAAGACGGCATCGAGCTGAAGCTGATCAACATGGGCGGCGGCTTCCCGGCCAACTACATCACCCGCACCAACAGCCTCGAGACCTACGCCGAAGAGATCATCCGCTTCCTCAAGGAAGACTTCGGTGACGACCTGCCGGAAATCATCCTCGAGCCTGGCCGTTCGCTGATCGCCAACGCCGGCATCCTGGTCAGTGAAGTGGTGCTGGTGGCGCGCAAGTCTCGTACTGCCGTCGAGCGCTGGATCTACACCGACGTGGGCAAGTTCTCCGGCCTGATCGAAACCATGGACGAAGCCATCAAGTTCCCGATCTGGACCGAAAAGAAAGGCGAAACCGAAGAAGTCGTCATCGCCGGCCCGACCTGCGACAGCGCCGACATCATGTACGAAAACTACAAGTACGGCCTGCCGCTGAACCTGGCCATCGGTGACCGCCTGTACTGGCTGTCGACCGGTGCCTACACCACCAGCTACAGCGCGGTGGAGTTCAACGGCTTCCCGCCGCTGAAGGCTTACTACCTGTAACTCGAGGCGTCACTTGGGGCTGCTACGCAGCCCATCGCCGGCAAGCCGGCTCCCACAGGGATCGCGCAGTTCTGAGACCTGCGCTGAACCTGTGGGAGCCGGCTTGCCGGCGATGGGCCGCAAGGCGGCCCCTACTTGCTCGTGGCAGCGGTCTCGCGCAGAGGCCCGCACGATCAGGCTCAGTCTTCCCGCCGTTCGATCTCCTCGGCATAACGCGCCGCAAAGGCCATCAATGCTGGCCCCGCCCCCTGCAACGTCACCAGCGCACTGCGCAGGAAATTCAGGTTGCCTTCGACCCTGGCCCGGTCCAGCCAGGGCCCGGCCTCGGCTATCTGCCCCCGCTCGACCAGCACCAGCGCCAGGCTGAACATCCCGCGGAAATCCCCCGCCTCGGCTGAACGGCGATACCAGCGCATGGCCCGCACCGGGCTCGCGGCGGTGGCAATGCCCTGCTCCAGATACCGCCCATACAGGTTCATCGACTTGGCATGCCCCAGCTGCGCGGCTTTCTCGTAGCACATCAACGCCTGGGACTGGTTGGCCGCCACCCCACGACCGGTGGCCAGCAGATTGGCCAGGTTGTACATCCCCCAGTCCAGCCCGGCGTCGGCCGCCCGGGCATAGTGAATGGCCGCCTGGGCGAGATCCACCTCGCCACCCCAGCCGTGCTCCAGGCAACGGCCAAGCATGTTGTGGGCCATGGCGCTGCCACCTTGGGCAGCAATCGAGAACCAACGCCGGGCCACATTGGCATCCTCTTCGATACCGCGCCCATCGAGCAGGATCTGCCCAAGCAACAGCTGCGCCTCGACCGCCCCTTGCCCCGCCGCCGTCAGGATCGCCTGCGCGGCCTGTCCCGGGCTGTGCTCGAGCATCGCCTTCAGCCCGGCCACATCCACCACTTCCTCACGACGCAATTGATAAGACACGGCTCAGACCTCGGCCCAGCGGCGCAGCAGGTTGTGGTAGGTGCCCGTCAGTTGCAGCAGCGACGGGTGCTCCGGCACATCGGCGCCGAGCTGACGGATGGCATTGTCCATCTCGAACAGCAAGGTGCGCTGGCTGTCCTCGCGCACCAGGCTCTGGGTCCAGAAGAACGCCGCATAGCGCGCCCCGCGGGTGACCGGGTTGACCTTGTGCAGGCTGGTGCCGGGGTACAGCACCAGGTCGCCGGCGGCCAGCTTGACCTGCCGCACGCCATAGGTGTCCTGGATCACCAGCTCGCCGCCGTCATAGCTGTCCGGGTCGCTGAGAAACAGCGTCGAGGACAGGTCGGTACGCACGCGCTCCGGGCTGCCCTTGGGCTGGCGCAGGGCATTGTCAATATGGAAATCGAAACTGCCGCCCTCGCGATAGCAGTTGATCAGTGGCGGGAACACCTTGTGCGGCAGCGCCGCGGACATGAACAACGGGTTGCGCCACAGCCGCTCGATCAACGCACTGCCGATTTCCTTGGCCAGCGCATGCCCCTCGGGCAACTGCAGGTTGTGCTTGGCCTTGGCCGACTGGTATCCGGCGGTGATTTTGCCGTCGGCCCAGTCGGCCTGCTCCAGGGCTTCGCGAATGCGCAGGATTTCGTCGGCCTCGAACAGGCCTGGGATGTGAAGCAGCATGGCGACGGCACCGAGAGCGAAAGGGGCGTCAATGATATTGATTACCTTTTACCTACCACAAGCCCCTTTCTCCAGAGCGCGACGGATGAGACCGTAAAAACCGTAAGGCAAAATTGTAAAGAATGTAAATTCCTGGCGAATGGTAACGCTTCTCAATTGTTCCTTACATTCGCTTACATTAACATCCGCGGCCTTCATACCTTGGGGAAGGTCTACAACAATGCGTCACGTGCCATCTGCTGTGAGTTCACCACGTCTGCTCGCCTCCGCCATCGGCATGGCGATCACCGCCACCTCGGCCTATGCCGCCGACCCGGCCGCCAGCAACGCCATCACCCTCGACGCCACCAGCGTCAATGGCAAGGCCGAACAGGCAAGCACCGAGTACAAGGTCGACAAGGCCTCGTCGCAGAAGTACACCGCGCCATTGGTGGACACGCCGCGCTCGATCACGGTGATTCCCCAGCAGGTGATCAAGGACACCAACGCCATGTCCCTGCAGGACGCCCTGCGCACGGTACCCGGGATCACCTTCGGTGCCGGCGAAGGCGGCAACCCGCAAGGCGATCGCCCATTCATCCGTGGCTTCGACGCCCAGGGCGACACCTACCTGGACGGCGTGCGTGACACCGGCGCCCAGACCCGCGAAATCTTCGCCATCGAGTCTGTCGAAGTGGCCAAGGGACCGAACTCGGCAATTGGTGGTCGCGGTGCGGCCGGCGGCACCATCAACCTGGTGAGCAAGCGCGCGCACCTGGGCAACTCGCTGGACGGCGCCTGGACCTGGGGCAGCGACCAGACCCAGCGTTACACCTTCGATGGCAACTACCAGTTCAGCGACAGCGTCGCCGGGCGCCTGAACCTGATGACCCACGAGAGTAACGTCGCCGGCCGCGACAAGGTCAACTACGACCGCTGGGGCATCGCCCCGTCGCTGGCGTTCGGCCTGGGCACGCCGACCCGCGTCAACCTCGACTACTACCACCTGGAAAGCGACGACCTGCCGGACTCCGGCATCCCCTACAGCGTGCCATTGGCAGGCAGCGGAGCCCGTACCTCTGCCCATCCGGACAAACCGGTGGACGGCGGCGACAGCGACAACTTCTACGGCCTGACCGGCCGCGACTTCCGCAAGACCCGTGTCGATATCGCGACCTTCGCCATCGAGCACGACCTGTCCGACACGCTGACCCTCAAGAACACCCTGCGCCACGGCAACAGCATGCAGGACTACGTGCTGACCCAGCCCGACGACAGTGCCGGCAACGTCAACAACAACGGCGTCTGGCGTCGCGCCAACACCCGTGTGGGCAACACCGCCACCACCACCAACCAGACCGACCTGTTCGGCGAATTCTACCTGGGCGGCCTGAAGAACAGCTTCTCCACCGGCGTCGAGTTCACCAAGGAAGAGTCCGACCGCCAGAGCTACACCGTCACCCCCAACAGCAAGCTCACCTGCACCGGGCCGGGCAGCGGCGGCAGCTGCACCTCGCTGGACAACCCGAACCCGGACGATGCCTGGGTCGGCACCGTCGCGCGCAACTACGCCGGCACCAAGACCAGCAGCAAGACCCGCGCACTCTATGTGTTCGACACCCTGGAGCTGACCCCGCAGTGGCTGCTCAACATGGGCCTGCGCTATGACCACTTCGACACCGACTACCGTGGCTACAATGCCGACGGCAGTACCGCAGTGAGCACCAAAGGCGTACCCGCCAAGGGCCAGGACACCAGCGAATTCATCACCGGCCAGCTGGGCCTGGTGTGGAAGCCGGCCGACAACGGCAGCATCTATGTGTCCTACGCCACCTCAGCCACACCGCCTGGCGCCATGCTCGGCGAGGGCACCGAAGGCAACCCGCTGGGCAACACCACCGACCGCTCCGGCAACCTGCTCAACAGTGACATGGAGCCGGAAGAAACCACCAACTACGAAATCGGCACCAAGTGGGACCTGCTCGACCAGCGCCTGTCCCTGGCAGCGGCGCTGTTCCGCACCGAGAAGGAAAACGCCCGGGTGCAGGTCAACACCAACACCTACGAGAACGTCGGTGAAACCCGTGTGCAAGGCATCGAGCTGTCGGCCAGCGGCAAGCTGACCGACAAGTGGCAGGTGTTCGCCGGCTACACCTACATGCAGGCCCGCCAGATCGACGGTGGCCCGCTGGGCAAGGCGAACGACGGCAACCAGCTGCCCAACACGCCGAACAACAGCGCCAGCCTGTGGACCACCTACCAGCTGACGCCGAAGTTGACGGTCGGTGGCGGCGCCTTCTATGTAGACGACGTGTACGGCAGCGTGGCCAACACCACCATGGTCGACAGCTACGTGCGCTACGACGCCATGGCGGCCTACAAGCTGACCAAGAACATCGACCTGCAGTTGAACGTGCAGAACCTCACCAACGAGGTCTACTACGACAAGGCCTACTCCACCCACTTCGCCAACCAGGCGGCGGGACGCACGGCATTGCTGACCACCAGCGTCCACTTCTAAAAGCCGCACCCCAGGCCCCGTTCAATCGATTGAACGGGGCTTTTGCGTATCAAGGCATAATGCACGCCGCGCAGTTGCTGGCGGCAAGACAAGGTGATCGATGTGGTGAAGAAGACGCTGTTCCAATTGCACTGGTTCTTTGGCATCAGCGCCGGCCTGGTGCTGGCGCTGATGGGCATCACCGGCGCAATCTGGTCGTTCCAGGAAGAACTGCTGCGCGCGTTCAACGCCGAGGTGCTCAAGGTCGAGGTACGCCAGGAAGGCGTGTTGCCGCCGGCCGAGCTGGTGCGCCGGGTCGAGGCCGCGCAAGGCGACCAGGTCTCCATGCTCTGGGTCGATACCCGCGACGGCAACGCGGCGCGGATCTTCTTCACCCCGGCCCCCGGCGAGCGGCGCGGCGCGCTGCGCTACGCCGATCCGTACACCGGCGAGCTCAAGGGTGAAGTCGCAGGCCTTGGCTTCTTCAACCTCATGCTCAACCTGCACCGGTTCCTGGCCATGGGCGACACTGGCCGGCAGATCACCGGCGCCTGCACCCTGATGCTGATCTTCTTCTGCCTCTCGGGGCTGTACCTGCGCTGGCCGCGCAAGGCCCTGAACTGGCGGACCTGGCTGACCCTCGACTGGGCCAGGAAAGGCCGTGCCTTCAACTGGGACCTGCATGCGGTGTTCGGCACCTGGTGCCTGCTGTTCTACCTGCTGTTCGCCCTGACCGGGCTGTTCTGGTCCTACGAGTGGTACCGCGAAGGCCTCAACCGCCTGCTGGCCGACCAGCCCGCGGCGGGCGAGCAGAAACGCGGCGAAGGCCGTGGCGGTCGTCATGGTCCGCCCAAAGTGGACAAGAACGCCCCGCCACGGGTGGTGGACTATGACGCCATCTGGGCCAACCTCAAGACAGCCGCAGGCCCGGACCTGGCCACCTACAACCTGCGCCTGCCGCCGGCCGGCGGCCAGCCCGCGACGCTGTTCTACCTGCTGCAAGGCGCCGAGCACGAGCGGGCCTTCAACACCCTGACCCTCGACCCGGCCAGCGGCCAGGTCAAGCGTCACGAACGCTATGCCGACAAGTCGTTCAAGGCGCAACTGCTGCAAAGCGTCTATGCCCTGCACGTCGGCGAGTACTTCGGTCTGCCGGGGCGCATCATCGTCACCCTCGCCAGCCTGACCATGCCACTGTTCTTCGTCACCGGCTGGCTGCTGTACCTCGACCGTCGGCGCAAGAAACGCCAGGTACGCGCCGCCCGTGGCGCAGTGGCGGACCGGGGCAACGCTGGCGACAGCTGGCTGATCGGCTTCGCCAGCCAGAGCGGTTTCGCCGAACAACTGGCCTGGCAGAGCGCCGGCCAGTTGCAAGCCGCCGGCTTGCCGGTGCAGGTACGCCCGCTGGCCGAGCTGGGCGAAGCCCAATTGCGCCAGGCCAGCCGTGCCCTGTTCGTGGTCAGCACCTTCGGCGACGGCGAAGCCCCGGACAGCGCCCGCGGCTTCGAGCGCAAGGTACTCGGCCAACCTTGGGCACTCGAGCATCTGGACTACGCCCTGCTGGCCCTGGGTGACCGCCAGTATCCGCACTTTTGCGGCTTCGCCCGCCGCCTCCAGGCCTGGCTTGGCGAGCGTGGCGCCACCTGCGCCTTCAGCCCGGTGGAAGTGGACAATGCCGACCCCACCGCGCTTCAACTGTGGCAACAGGAACTGACGCAACTGACCGGCGCCCGACCGATCGCCGCCTGGCAGCCGCCGAGCTTCGGCAACTGGCGTCTGCTGCGCCGTGAACTGCTCAACCCAGGTAGCGAGGGCGCGCCGGTCTACCTGCTGGGACTGCAGGCGCAAATGCCTGCGACCTGGGAAGCAGGCGACCTGATCGAGATCCTGCCGCGCAATGGCCAGCCCCGTGTCGATGCCTTCCTGGCAGGCCTGGGCCTCGATCCTCGCTGCCCGGTGCAGCTCGACGGCCTGCAGGAAAGCCTGGCGCAGGCCCTGGCCAGCCGCCAACTGCCGGTCGGCCGCGAACACCTGGTCGGCCTGCATGCCCAGGCGCTGATCGATGCCCTGATCCCGCTGACCGCTCGCGAATACTCGATTGCATCCATCGCCAGCGACGGCGTGCTGGAGCTGGTCGTGCGCCAGGAGCGCCACGCCGATGGCAGCCTGGGCCTGGGTTCCGGTTGGCTGACCGAGTATCTGCCACTCGATGGCAGCGTCAGCGCACGCCTGCGTCGCAACAGCGGCTTCCACCTGCCCGGCGGATCGGCCCCTCTGGTGCTGATCGGTAACGGCACCGGCCTGGCTGGCCTGCGCAGCCTGCTCAAGGCGCGCATCGCGGCGGGAGAGCAGCGCAACTGGCTGCTGTTCGGTGAGCGCAACCGGGCGCACGATCTGCTGTGCGGTGAGGAACTGCAAGGCTGGGTGGCAAGCGGCGACCTGCAACGGCTGAACCTGGCTTTCTCGCGGGACCAGGCGCAGAAGATCTACGTGCAGGATGTGCTGTTGCAGCAGGCCGCCGAGTTCAAGCGCTGGGTCGATGACGGCGCCTGTGTGTACGTCTGCGGCAGTTTGCAAGGGATGGCGGCCGGGGTGGATGCGGCGCTGCAGGGAATTCTGGGCGAGGAGCGGGTGCAGCGGCTGATCGAGGATGGGCGCTATCGCCGGGATGTGTACTGATCAGACAGTCAGGTCAGCAATGCCGACCTCATCGCCGGCAAGCCGGCTCCCACTCCGACCGCGCCGCCCTCAAGCCAAGCGCCGTCCCTGTGGGAGCTGCGGTTCGCCGCCGCGACTTGCCAGCGATGAGGCCCGCGCAGCAATCAATGCAATTCGAAGGTATCGGCATCCATGTTGGCCGGGAACCGCGCCCGATACGCGGCCAGCTCAGCCGCCCGCAGCACCACGGTAAATACCCCGTCGGCCTCGCCCGCGCTGAGCAGGCTCTCACCCTGGAAGTCCAGCACCTGGCTGTCGCCGGAGTAGGCGAAGCCCTTGCCATCGGTGCCGATCCGGTTCACCGCTGCCACGAAGCACAGGTTCTCGATGCCCCGTGCCGGCAGCAGCCGGTTCCAGTGCAAGCGCCGCGCCGCTGGCCAGTTGGCGGTGTACAGCAGCAGGTCGGTGTCCTGCGCATCGCGGCTCCACACCGGGAAACGCAGGTCGTAGCAGATCAGCGGGCGAATCCGCCAGCCCTTGAGCTCGAACTGCACCTGGCGCTCGCCCGGGGTGTAGTGCTTGTGCTCGCCGGCCATGCGGAACAGGTGGCGCTTGTCGTAATGCAGGATCTCGCCATCGGGCCGCGCCCACAGCAACCGGTTGCGATGGCTGCCGTCGGCGGCCTGGATGATCACGCTGCCAGTGATCACGGCGTTGGCTTTCTTCGCCTGGGCCTTGAGCCATTTGTAGGTAGGACCGTTTTCCGGCTCGGCCAGGCTTTCGGACTCCATCGAAAAGCCGGTGGTGAACATTTCCGGCAGGACCACCAGGTCCACCTCGCCGGCCTGGGTGATCAGCTCCTCGAAGTGCGCGTAGTTCGCCTCGCGGTCGTGCCAGGCCAGGGTGGTCTGCACCAAGGCGATTTTAAGGTTCGGCAGTTGGCTCAGATCGCGCATAGTCTTTCCGCTGCCTGGCGCAGCGTCTCCTCGCGTTTGGCAAAGCACAGGCGTACCAGGCGTTGCTCGGGGATGGGTTGCTGGTAGAACACCGACACCGGAATGCTGGCCACGCCATGCTCCTGGGTCAGCCACAGAGCCATGTCGACGTCGTTCAGGTCGGGGCGGATCTGCGAGTAGTCCACCAGTTGGAAATAGGTGCCTGGGGTACGGGTGAAGCTGAAGCGCGAGCCTTGCAGCAGGTCGCAGAACAGGTCGCGCTTGGCCTGGTAGAAGCCCGGCAGTTCGTCGATATGCTCAGGGTGCTCGGCCATGAAGTCGGCCAGGGCGCACTGCAAGGGCGTGACGCCACAGAAGTTTACGTACTGGTGCACCTTGCGCAATTCGGCGCTGAGCGCCGGTGGCGCGACCACGTAGCCGGTTTTCCAGCCGGTGACGTGATAGGTCTTGCCAAACGAGCTGATGACGAAGGCTTTGCTGTACAGCTGCGCGTGGGCCAGCACGCTGGCGTGGCGCACGCCGTCGTAAATCAGGTGCTCGTAGACTTCGTCGCTGACCAGGTAGATATCGTGGTCGCCGATCAACGCAGCCAACTGCTCCAGGTCGTCGCGGCTGATCAAGGCGCCGCTTGGGTTGTGCGGCGAATTGAGGATGACCATGCGCGTGCGCGGGCTCAGGGCGTCGCTGAACTTCTGCCAGTCGATGCTGAAGCTGCCGTCGCGCAGAGGCACATGCACGCAGCGGCCACCGGCCAGCTCCACCGACGGCTCGTAGCTGTCGTAGCTGGGGTCGAAGACGATCACCTCGTCACCGGGATGGATCACCGCCTGGATCGCGCAGAAGATCGCCTCTGTGGCGCCCGGGGTGATGGTCACTTCCTGGTCGGCATCCACTGCCACGCCATACAGCCGGGCGATCTTGGCTGCAACCTGCTGGCGCAGGGCTGGCAGGCCGGTCATCGGCGAATACTGGTTATGCCCGGCTGCCACATGGCGGCCAACGGCATCGAGCAAGGCCGGGGGGCCGTTGAAGTCAGGGAAGCCCTGGGACAGGTTGAGCGCACCGGTCTGCATGGCCAGTTGCGACATGGTGGTAAAGATGGTCGTGCCGACGTTCGGCAGTTTGCTGCGGATCATGGAGCCCTCTTTCCTGGGGTTTGTCCGGCACGGGGGTGGATCCGAGCATAGCGGAACGAGCGGTCAGGAAAAAGGTTGAAACAATAGGGGGATTGCGGTGGATCAAAGGGCCCTATCGCCGGCAAGCCGGCTCCCACAGGTATTGTGGCTTGTGCATACGCTGTGGGAGCCGGCCTGCCGGCGATGAAGCCAGCACGGAATCAGCGCTTGTCGCGGCGCTTCTTCTCGGCCTTCTTGTGGTGCGACATCAGGCGGCGCTTCTTGTTGACCTGGCGATCGGTGAGGGTGTTCTTGTTGCCCTCGTACGGGTTCTCACCGCCCTTGTACTCGATGCGGATCGGCGTGCCGACCAGCTTGAGCACGCGGCGGTAGGTGTTCTCCAGGTAACGCGAGTAGGACTTGGGCACCTTCTCGGTCTGGTTGCCGTGGATCACGATCAGCGGCGGGTTGGCGCCACCAAGGTGGGCATAGCGCAGCTTGATGCGGCGGCCGTTGACCAGCGGCGGTTGGTGCTCGCTGATGGCGTCTTCGAGGATCTGCGTCAGGCGGCTGGTCGGCCAGCGGGTAACCGCCGACTTGAACGCGGCCTGCACCGACTTGTACAGGTGGCCAACGCCGGTGCCGTGCAAGGCGGAGATGAAGTGGATGTCGCAGAAGTCTACGAAGAACAGCCGGCGCTCAAGCTCGGTTTTCACATAGTCGCGCTCGCCCGGCTCCATGCCGTCCCACTTGTTCAGTGCGATGACGATCGCCCGGCCAGCGTCGAGGGCAAAGCCCAGCAGGTTGAGGTCGTGGTCGACCACGCCTTCGCGAGCGTCCATGACGAAGATCACCACGTTGGCGTCCTTGATCGCCTGCAGGGTCTTCACCACCGAGAACTTTTCGACTTCCTCGTGGATCTTGCCGCGCTTGCGCACGCCGGCGGTGTCGATGAAGGTGTACTTCTCGCCATCGCGCTCGAACGGGATGTAGATACTGTCGCGGGTGGTGCCAGGTTCGTCGTACACCACCACACGCTCTTCACCAAGCATGCGGTTGACCAGCGTCGACTTGCCCACGTTCGGGCGGCCGATGATGGCAATCTTGATACCGTCCTTTTCGCTCGGGCCGGGAATGCGCACGGCCTCTTCGCCTTCGGCGACGTCCTGGTCGAGGGCTTCTTCTTCGGCGTCACGCGGAATGTGGCCGAGCACCGACTCCATCAGGGCGTTGATACCACGGCCCTGGGAGCCGGCCACCGGGATGGCGTTGCCCATGCCCAGCGGCGAGAACTCGGCGCGGGCGATGTCGGGGTCGATGTTGTCGATCTTGTTCGCCACCAGCACAGCCGACTTGTTCCGCTTGCGCAGGTGGTCGGCGATCATCTGGTCGGCGGCGGTCATGCCGGCACGGGCGTCGACCAGGAACAAGACGTAGTCGGCTTCCTCGATGGCCATCAGCGACTGCTCGGCCATCTTCTCGTCCATGCCTACTTCGTCGCCGGTGATACCACCGGTGTCGATCAGGATGAACGAGCGACCCTGCCAGCTGGCATCACCATACTGGCGGTCACGGGTCAGGCCCGACAGGTCACCGACGATGGCATCGCGGGTCTTGGTCAGGCGGTTGAACATGGTGGATTTGCCGACGTTGGGGCGGCCCACCAGGGCGATTACGGGAACCATGCGGCTCTCCACTCTTGAATTCTTGAAAATGCAAAGGCCGCTGCAAGGCAGCGGCCGGAGTTCGGGCGGCGTTTCCTACGCCGCAACCTGAGCCCGCGAACGGGCTCAAGCATAGCTTCAGCGGATGGTCAGTGCCTCGAGCTTGCCGCTGTTGCCAAAGACGTAGATGGTGTCGCCGACCACGAGTGGGCGGGCGCGCAGGCCATCGCTGTCGATACGCTCACGGCCGACGAAGCGGCCATCGACCTGGCTGAGCAGGTGCAGGTAACCTTCGAAGTCACCGACAGCCACATAGCTGGAGAACACTTCCGGCGCCGACAACTGACGACGGGCCATGGAGTCGTTGCTCCACAGCGAGCTGGAGGAACGCTCATCGACGCTCTGCACGGTGCCCGACGCTTCGCTCACGTAGACGTTGCCGAAGCCCTGGGCGACACCCACGTAGCTGGAAGCATCGCGTTGCCACAGCACGCGGCCGCTTTCCAGGTCCAGGCCGGCGACGCGGCCCTGGTAGGTGCTGACGTACAGGGTGCCACCGGACAGCAGCAGGCCGCCGTCGATGTCCACCACGCGGTCCAGCTCGGAACGGCCCTGCGGAACGGCCACGCGGCTTTCCCACACTGGCACGCCGTTGCTGATGTCGACCGCCACCACCTTGCCGGTTGAGAGGCCGGCAACGGCCAGGCGGTTGGTCACCACCGGCGCGCCGGTACCGCGCAGGGTCAGCACGGCCGGGCTGTTCTCGTAGATCCAGCGACGGTCGCCCGTGGCGGCGTCGAAGCCGACCAGGCGGTCGTCCTGGGTCTGCACCACCACCACGTCGCCATTGTTGGCGGGCGGAGCCAGCACTTCACTGGAGACGCGGGAGCGCCAGCGCTCCTCGCCGGTGCTGGAGTCCAGGGCAATGACCTCGCCCTTGAGGGTACCCAGCATGACCAGGCCATAGCCCACGCCCACGGCGCCGGAAACCGGCAGCTCGAGGTCCTTCTTCCACACCACGTCACCGGTGATGCGGTTCAGCGCGAAGACCTCGCCGTTGACATCGGAAGCGTAGATGCGGTCGTTCTCGATGGCTGGCACCAGGGTGTTGTAGGTCTCACCCTGGCCGTCACCGATCGAACGGCTCCACTGCTTCTTCAGCACCACTTCCTCGGTGAACTTGGTCAGCTCGGCCGGGGGCAGTTCCTTCTTGCTGTTGCTGCTGCAACCCGCCGCCAGGACGGCGAGGGTGAGCACTGCTGCTTGTTTCCAACCCTTCACTTCAGGCGTCCCCTTTGGCCAGGTCATCCAGCTTCAGTTGCAGGCCACCGATCGCGGCGTCGTCGGACAGCGCGGCCTTGGCTTTTTCGTAGGCGCCGTGCGCGTCGTCGGCGCGGCCCAGTTGCACCAGCAGGTCGCCCTTGAGTTCTTCACGGCTGGCCAGGAAGGCCTTGTCGGTGTCGCCATCGAGCAGCTTGAGGGCGTCCTCGGCCTTGTCCTGGGCCGCGAGCACGCGGGCCAGGCGCTGGCGCGAAATCTCGCTCAGGGTGGCGTCGGCCGGCTTGTCCATCACGCTTTTGAGTTCGCTCGCCGCGTCGTCCAGCTTGCCGCTCTCGACCGCCACCTTGGCGACGAACAGGCTGCCGTACTGGGCGTAGGCGGTGCCGCCGAACTCGCTCTTGAGCTTGCCGGAAAGCTCCGCCACCTTGCTCGCGTCAGGCTTGCCATCTGGCGTCAGCGAAGTTTCCAGCAGGGCCTGATACAGCGCCGAAGCGCCTTGCGACTGGTTGGCCTGGTACTTGTGCCAGGTCTGCCAGCCCATCACCACCACACCGGCCAGCAGGGCGCCGGTCAGCAGTGGCTTGCCGTTGCGGTTCCACCAGTCCTTGGCCGCTGCCAGGCCTTCATCATCGGTACTCGACACCCCAATACTCCTATTCGCCTATTCGTTGTCGGACCGCGTCACGCCTGGGCGATCGCGGTTTCCAGGTGCGCAGCAAGCGCATCCCAGGCAATGTTCTGTTGTTCGCCCTGGCCGCGCAGGGGCTTCACGCCAATCTCTTGCTTGGCCAGCTCGTCGTCGCCGAGGATCAGGGCGAACAGCGCGCCGCTCTTGTCGGCCTTCTTGAACTGGCTCTTGAAGCTGCCGCCACCGGCATTGACCGCCAGGCGCAGGTTCGGCTGGAGGTCGCGCAGGCTTTCGCTCAGGCGCAGGCCGGCCAACTCCGCCTGTTCGCCAAAGGCGCACAGGTAGACGTCGATGGTACGGCTGATCGACTCGGGCACCTTGCCCAGGGTCTCCAGCAGCAGGATCAGACGCTCGATGCCCATGGCAAAACCGACGCCCGGGGTGGGCTTGCCGCCCATCTGCTCGACCAGGCCGTCATAACGGCCACCGGCGCAGACGGTGCCCTGGGCGCCGAGCTTGTCGGTGACCCACTCGAACACGGTCTTGCTGTAGTAGTCCAGGCCGCGGACCAGCTTGGTGTTGATCACGAACGGAATGCCGGCGGCGTCCAGGCGGGCCTTCAGGCCCTCGAAGTGCACGCGGGACTCTTCGTCCAGGTAGTCTTCGAGCTTCGGTGCGCCAACCAGTACCGCCTGGGTGTTCTGGTCCTTGCTGTCGAGGATGCGCAGCGGGTTGCTCTTCAGGCGGCGCTGGCTGTCTTCGTCCAGTTGTTCGAGGCGGGCCGACAGGTACTCGACCAGCGCATCGCGGTAACGCGCGCGGGCTGCGCTGGTGCCCAGGCTGTTGAGCTGCAGTTCGACCGCATCCTGGATACCCAGCAAGCCCCACAGGCGCCACGTCAGCATGATGAGTTCGGCGTCGACGTCCGGGCCGTCGAGGTTGAACACCTCCACGCCGATCTGGTGGAACTGGCGGTAGCGGCCCTTCTGCGGCCGCTCGTGGCGGAACATCTGGCCGATGTACCAGAGCTTCTGCACCTGGCCGTTGCCGGTAATGCCGTGTTCGAGCACGGCACGCACGCAGGCGGCGGTACCTTCGGGGCGCAGGGTGAGCGAGTCGCCGTTGCGGTCCTCGAAGGTGTACATCTCCTTCTCGACGATATCGGTGACTTCACCGATCGAGCGCTTGAACAGCTCGGTGAACTCGACGATCGGCGTGCGGATCTGGCTGTAGCCGTAGCTGTCCAGCAAGCCGGCCACGGTGCCCTCGAAGTAGCGCCACAGCGGCGACTGGTCGGGCAGGATGTCGTTCATGCCACGGATGGCTTGCAGCGATTTGCTCACGAATAGTCCTTACGAATCTGTGTATCAGCCGCGGGCGATCAGCGCCGCGTCGGCCTCGGCCTTCTCGGCCGCTTTCTGGCGGATGAGCTTTTCCAGCTCGTCGACCAGGTTGTCGTTGTTCAGCTTCTGCGATGGCTTGCCGTCGATATACACCAGGTTCGGCGTGCCGCCGGTCAGGCCCACGTGCGACTCCTTGGCCTCGCCCGGGCCGTTGACCACGCAACCGATCACCGCCACGTCCAGCGGCACCAGCAGGTCCTCCAGGCGCCCTTCCAGTTCGTTCATGGTCTTGACCACATCGAAGTTCTGCCGCGAGCAGCTCGGGCAGGCGATGAAGTTGATGCCACGGGAACGCAGGTGCAGCGACTTGAGGATGTCGTAGCCGACCTTCACTTCCTCGACCGGATCGGCCGCCAGGGAAATGCGGATGGTGTCACCGATGCCTTCGGCCAGCAGCATACCTAGGCCGACGGCGGATTTCACCGTCCCCGAGCGCAGGCCGCCGGCTTCGGTGATGCCTAAGTGCAGCGGCTGGATGATCTGCCTGGCCAGCAGGCGGTAGGCTTCGACGGCCATGAACACGTCGGAGGCCTTGACGCTGACCTTGAAGTCCTGGAAATCCAGGCGGTCAAGGTGCTCGACATGGCGCAGGGCCGACTCGACCAGCGCCGCCGGGGTCGGCTCGCCGTACTTCTTCTGCAGGTCCTTTTCCAGGGAGCCTGCGTTGACGCCGATGCGGATCGGGATGCCACGGTCGCGGGCGGCATCGACCACGGCGCGCACACGGTCTTCACGGCCGATATTGCCCGGGTTGATGCGCAGGCAGTCGACGCCCAGTTCGGCCACGCGCAGAGCGATCTTGTAGTCGAAATGGATGTCGGCGACCAATGGCACGCTGACCAGTTTCTTGATTTTGCCGAATGCCTCGGCGGCGTCCATGTCCGGTACCGAGACACGGACGATATCCACGCCGGCATCGACCAGGCGCTGGATCTGCGCCACGGTGGCGGCGACATCGTTGGTGTCGGTGTTGGTCATGCTCTGCACCGCGATGGGCGCATCACCACCCACCGGCACATTGCCGACCCAGATCTTGCGGGATTCGCGACGTTTGATCGGAGATTCGCCGTGCATGACTTACTGTCCCAACTTCAGGCGAGCGGTTTCGCCACTGGTGAACGGGGCGACATCGACCGCCTGGCCGTTGTAGCTCACCTGGGCGCCACGGGCGAAGCCCAGGCGCACCGCGAACGGTGGCTTGCCGGTCAGTTCCAGGCTGTCGCCCTTGCGCTTGATGGCGCTGAACAGCACCTTGCCGTTGCCGTCGGTGACCTGGGTCCAGCAATCGGCGGTGAATTGGATATGAACCTTGGCGCTGCCGGCCGGGGCCGGCGTGGCTTCAGCGGGCGCAGCCGGTGCGACCGCAGCGGTGGCCGCGACGGCTGTGGTTGGCGCGGCGGCGGCAGGCGCGGCGGGGGTGACCACGGCAGGCGCGGCGGCAGTCGGCGCGGCGCTGGTGGCTGGCGTTGCAGGTGCCACGGAGGCGACTGGCGCCTGGGCCTCGGCGACCGGTGTCTGCTCGGCGCTGTTCGGTTCCAGCGGCAGGGCCTGGCCTTCGGCCTGCTGGCCCTCGCTCACGGCCTGGTCTTCCGGCTCGTCCAGCGGGTGAATCTGCGTGGTGCCGTCGGCGCTCTCGACCTCGACGTGCTCCAGGGCGATCTTGGCCAGGTCCTTGCCGCGCAGGTTGCTCTGGTCCTGCCACCAGAAGAAACCGCCGCCGACCACGGCGACCAGCAGCAACAGGCTGACCACGCGCAGGATGTTGTGCGACAGGCGCACCGGCTCTTCGATACGGCCGAGCGCGTGCACCTCACTGCCTTTGGCATGGGTCCCGGTGATCTGGTCGAAGGCCTCGACCAGGGGCGCCTGGTCCATGTCCATCAGCTTGGCGTAGGCGCGGATGTAGCCACGGGCGAAGGTATGCCCGGGCAGCTTGTCGAAGGCGCCGTTTTCCAGGTTGTTCAGCGAAGATACCGTGAGGTTGAGCTTGCGAGCGACCTCGGCCTGGCTCCATTCGCGTTTTTCGCGGGCCTGGCGCAAGACGTCACCGGGGTTCTGGCGAGTCGCTGCTGCTACTTCAGTGTGCGCGGCTTTCATCGTTGCTCCGACAGGTATTGCTGATATTCCGGCGTACCGGGATAAAGTCGTTGTAATTGCTGGCCCAAGCGGGCCGCGGTGCCCTGCTCGTCAAGGGCAAGTGCCAGGCGATGGCCCAGCAGCAAGCTGCGGGCATTCTGGTCGCTCAGCTGGCTGAATCGATCGTAGTAATTCCGGGCCGGCACATAATGCCTGTTTTCGTAGGACAACTCAGCCATTTCGAGCAAAGCCTTCGGTTGCCGCTGATTCAGCCGAAGGGCCTTTTCCAGGTATTCGCGGGCCTGATCGCCCTGCCCTCGCTTCAAGGCGGTGAGCCCGAGGTTCTCGTAGACGCGCGAACGCTCAGGATACAGGGTATCGGCGGCGGCCTGGAGGAACATCGCGTGGGCTTCGTCGAAACGGCCCTGAGCATATAGGAAACTGCCGTAGTTGTTACGGATTCGCGAGTCATCCGGGCGGATGGCCAGGGCTTTGTCGAAATGTTCGCCGACCAGGGCGGGCTCATCCTCGGCCTGGAACACCAGGGCGAGCGCGGCATGGGCATCGGCGTCGCGGGCGTCGAGGGCCAAGGCCTTGGCCAGAGGGGCCTTGGCGCGTTCGGTCAAACCTTGTTGCAAATAACCCAAGCCCAACTGTACATAGGCCTGCCCCGCCGCCTCGCGCCCCTGGCGGTTGGCCAGGGGGTCGCCCGCGTCTCCGGACACGCAGCCGGCCAGCAGCGAAAGCGTCAGGATCGACAGCGCGATGCGCAGGCTCATGGGGCAGATGCTCGTCAGGGGCGCGCGGCGCTGTCTTGCGGCTCGTCGGCGGCCAACTGGCGCACCGCGATGTAGCGCTCGCTGCGGCGAGTGCGGTCGTTGACCTGGCCCACCAGCTGACCGCACGCGGCGTCGATGTCGTCACCGCGGGTAGTGCGCGTGGTCACGTTGAAGCCGCCGTGGTGCAACAGGTCCTGGAAGCGGCGGATGGCATTGTTGCTCGGCCGCTCATAGCCGGAATGCGGGAACGGGTTGAACGGGATCAGGTTGATCTTGCACGGCACATCGCGCAGCAGTTCGATCATCTGCGCGGCGTGCTCGGGCTGGTCGTTGACGTCCTTGAGCAGGGTGTACTCGATGGTGAGCACGCGCTTGCCGCCGAGGGTGGACATATAGCCCATGCACGACTCCAGCAGCATCTTCAGCGGGTACTTCTTGTTGATCGGCACCAGCTTGTTGCGCAGCTCATCATTCGGCGCGTGCAGCGACAGGGCCAGGGAGACATCGATGTGCTTGGCCAGCTCGTCGATCATCGGCACCACGCCCGAGGTGGACAGGGTGACGCGCCGCTTGGAAATGCCATAGCCCAGATCTTCCATCATGATCTTCATGGCGGCGATGACATTATCGAAATTCAGCAAGGGCTCGCCCATGCCCATCATGACCACGTTGGTAATCGCGCGGTCGATCTTGGCCGGGACGGTCCCGAAGGATTTGTTCGCAAGCCACACCTGACCGATCACTTCGGCGGCGGTGAGGTTGCTGTTGAAGCCTTGCTTGCCGGTGGAGCAGAAACTGCAGTCCAGGGCGCAGCCGGCTTGCGACGACACGCACAGCGTGCCGCGATCGTCGGTGGGGATGTAGACGGTCTCGACGCAGCTGCCGGAGGCAACGCGGATCACCCACTTGCGGGTGCCGTCGGCGGAAATGTCTTCGCTGACCACTTCCGGGCCCCGAATCTCGGCAACGGCCTCGAGCTTTTCGCGCAAGACCTTGCCGACGTTCGTCATGGCGGCGAAATCATCGACGCCAAAGTGGTGAATCCATTTCATCACCTGACCGGCACGGAAGCGCTTCTCCCCGATTGAGTCGAAGAACTGTTCCATTTCCGCCAGGGTAAGCCCCAGCAGGTTGATCTTGTCAGTCGATGTCGTCATGGATTCACCCTCACTCGTAAGCCTTCGCTTAGCGAGTGGTTACCTCGGTAGCAGCGAAGAAGTAAGCGATTTCGCGAGCGGCAGCGGCTTCGGAGTCCGAACCGTGAACAGCGTTGGCGTCGATCGACTCGGCGAAGTCAGCACGGATGGTGCCGGCAGCAGCTTCTTTAGGGTTGGTGGCGCCCATCAGCTCACGGTTGGCCAGAATGGCGTTTTCGCCTTCCAGAACCTGCACAACAACAGGGCCCGAAGTCATGAAGGCAACCAGGTCACCGAAGAAGCCGCGCTCTTTGTGCTCAGCGTAGAAGCCTTCGGCTTCGGCTTTGGACAGCTGCTTCATTTTCGAAGCGACGACGCGCAGGCCGGCTTTCTCGAAGCGAGTGGTGATCTCGCCGATGACGTTCTTGGCAACGGCGTCAGGCTTGATGATGGAGAAAGTACGTTGAACAGCCATGGAAAACTCCAGAATATTGAGTGTTGCGAAAAATTAAACCCGCGAATTATACGCGGGTTCCAGGGGATTGCCTAACCTGCAGCGTGCGCTCAGTCGGCTTCTTCGATCCAGGCCGCCTGGATGGCCTCGAGAACCTTCTCACCGCAACGCGACGGATCGTCATCGAATTCAGGCAGCGCCATCACCCAGGCGCGCAGATCGACGAAATTCACGTAATGAGGATCGACCTCAGGCTTGCTTTCCGCAAGCTGGATAGCGATCTCAAGTACATCAACCCATTTCAGACTCATGTACAAAACCTCAGTGCGGCGCTTCTGCAGCGTGGTTGAGCGAGTATTTCGGGATCTCGATGGTGAGGTCCTCATCGCCGACGACCACCTGGCAACCCAGGCGCGACTGCGCCTCCAGGCCCCAGGCCTTGTCCAGCATGTCTTCCTCCAGCTCATCGGCCTCCTCAAGGGAGTCGAAGCCCTTGCGGATGATGCAATGGCAGGTGGTGCAGGCCTTGACGCCGCCGCAGGCGCTTTCCATCTCGATGTGATGGTCGTGGGCCAGTTCCAGGATATTGGTCCCGGACGGCACTTCCACAGTCAGCCCTTCGGGGCAGAACTTCTCATGCGGCAGGAATGTCACCAGCGGCATCGATTACTCCTCGATCTCATTCAGGTTGCGCCCGGCCAGTGCGGCTTTGACCGTCGAATCAAGGCGACGGGCGGCAAATGCATCGGTCACCTGCGACAGACGCTTGGTCTGTTGCTCGATGGCAGCGCCATCGGTGCCGTTCAGCAAATCACGTAGTTCCTGCATCTGGAATTCGATCGCTTCGCGCTCGTCGCTGCTGAGCAAGCGTTCGCCATCGGCGTCCAGGGCGCCCTGCACCGCTTCGAGCAGGCGCTCGGCGTCGACCTGATGCTCGCGCAGTTGGCGCGCGTGCTTGTCGGAGCCGGCATGCTCGAACGAGTCCTTGAGCATGCGGGCGATCTCGCCGTCGGTCAGGCCATACGATGGCTTGACCTGAATGCTCGACTCCACGCCCGAACCCAGCTCGCGGGCCGCGACGCTGAGCAGGCCGTCGGCGTCGACCTGGAAGGTCACACGGATCTTCGCCGCACCGGCCACCATCGCCGGGATGCCGCGCAGCTCGAAGCGTGCCAGCGAGCGGCAATCGCTGATCAGCTCGCGCTCACCCTGCAGCACGTGGATCATCATGGCCGACTGGCCATCCTTGTAGGTGGTGAACTCCTGGGCGCGGGCCACCGGGATGGTGGTATTGCGCGGGATCACCTTCTCCATCAGCCCGCCCATGGTCTCGAGGCCGAGCGACAGCGGAATGACGTCCAGCAGCAACAGCTCGCCGCCTTCGCGACGGTTGCCAGCCAGGGTATCAGCTTGGATCGCGGCACCAATGGCCACCACCTGGTCCGGGTCGATCGAGGTCAGCGGGGTACGGCCAAACAGTGCGCCGACCGCCTCGCGCACACGTGGCACGCGAGTCGAACCGCCGACCATGACCACCGCGCCGACTTCTTCGAGCTCGACGCCGCTGTCACGCACGGCACGACGGCAGGCCTTGAGGCTGCGGGCGACCAATGGCTCGATCATGGCGTCGAAAGCCACCCGGCTCAGCTCGCCCTGCCAGGCGCCGTGGCTGACACCGACCACATCGGCGTCGGTCAGGGCTTCCTTGGCCGCGCAGGCAGCCTGCAGCAGCTGGCGTTGGGTGGCCGGGTCGAGGTCGGAGGAGAGTCCCGCCTGCTCGATGATCCAGCCGGCGATGGCGTGGTCGAAATCATCGCCGCCCAGGGCGGTATCGCCACCGGTGGCCAGCACCTCGAAGACACCGCCGGTCAGGCGCAGGATGGAAATATCGAAGGTACCGCCGCCCAGGTCGTAGATCGCCACCAGGCCTTCGGCATTCTGGTCCAGGCCATAGGCCACGGCCGCCGCAGTGGGCTCGTTGAGCAGGCGCAGGACGTTGAGGCCGGCCAGCTTGGCGGCATCCTTGGTCGCCTGGCGCTGGGCATCGTCGAAGTATGCCGGCACGGTGATCACCGCACCCACCAGCTCGCCGCCGAGGGTTTCTTCGGCGCGCTGGCGCAACACCTTGAGGATATCGGCCGACACTTCCACCGGGCTCTTCGGGCCCTGGACGGTGTCGATGAATGGCATGTGCGACTCGCCACCGACGAAACGGTACGGCAGTTGCTCGCCCAGCTGCTTGACGTCGGCCAAGCCGCGCCCCATCAGGCGCTTGACCGACAGGATGGTGTTCAATGGGTCGCTGGAGGCGGCATCGCGGGCAGCCTGGCCCACTTCATTGCGGCCTTCGAGATAACGCACGGCCGAGGGCAGGATCACCTGGCCCTGGTCATCGGGCAACGGCTCGCTGCGCCCGCTGCGCACGGCGGCGACGAGAGAATTGGTGGTGCCCAGGTCGATGCCCACCGCCAGGCGGCGCTGGTGCGGTTGAGGGCTCTGACCGGGTTCGGCGATCTGCAGTAGGGCCATGCTTATCTGAGTACCTTAGGCGTCATCACGGGCGACGCCGGGGTTAATCGTCGAGGCGCTCTTCGAGTTGGCGCACTTCTTGGGCGAGCTTGTCGAGGAACTGCATGCGGCGCATCAGGCGCTCGGCCTTGTCGCGCTGGGCTGCATCGTCCCAACAGTCGGCGAAGTCATTATTCAGTGCGTCCTGGGCACCCTTGAGGCGCTTCTTGAACACACCAACACCGTCAAGATCGGCTTCGTCCTGCAACTCTTCGAGCTCTTCGCGCCACTGCATCTGCTGCAACAGGAAGTCCGGGTCATGCACCGTGACTTCCTGAGGCACTTCGTGGCCACCGATGGCCAGCAGGTAACGGGCGCGACGCGGCGCGCTGCGCAAGGTCTGGTAGGCGTCGTTCAATGCTGCGGACTTTTCCAGGGCGACACGCTGCTCACGCTCGGAAGCGTCGGCGAAGCGGTCAGGGTGGACCTCACGGGCCAACTCGCGATAGCGAACGGCCAGTTTGTCGAGGTCCAGGCGGAAAGCCGGTTGCAGGTCGAACAGGGCGAAATGGCAAAGAGTACCCACAGCCAGCCTCAAACGTTGAAGCTTTCGCCGCAGCCACACTCACCGCGCACGTTGGGGTTGTTGAACTTGAAACCTTCGTTCAACCCTTCCTTGACGAAGTCCAGCTCGGTGCCATCGAGGTACACCAGGCTTTTCGGGTCGATGATGACCTTCACGCCATGGTTCTCGAACACCTGGTCTTCGGCGGCGAGCTCGTCGACGAACTCCAGCACGTAGGCCAGGCCCGAGCAGCCGGTGGTGCGCACGCCCAGGCGAATGCCCTCACCCTTGCCGCGCCCGTCGAGGGAGCGGCGAATGTGGTTGGCGGCGGCTTCTGTCATGCTGATAGCCATCGGAACTCCTTACCTCGCAGTCGACTTAGACCAAGCCTTTCTTCTGCTTGTAATCGCGAACAGCGGCCTTGATGGCATCTTCGGCGAGCACGGAGCAGTGGATCTTGACCGGCGGCAATGCCAGCTCTTCAGCCAGCTGGGTGTTCTTGATGGTCTCGGCCTCGTCCAGGGTCTTGCCCTTCATCCACTCGGTGGCGAGGGAGCTGGAGGCGATGGCCGAACCGCAACCGTAGGTCTTGAACTTGGCGTCTTCGATGACGCCCTGCTCGTTGACCTTGATCTGCAGGCGCATCACGTCACCGCAGGCCGGGGCGCCGACCATGCCGGTACCGACATCCGGATCGTCGGCGTTCATCTTGCCGACGTTGCGCGGGTTTTCGTAGTGGTCGATGACCTTTTCACTGTATGCCATGGTGCAATTCCTTCCTCATCAGGGAGCCGCTCTTGCCGGCGACTGCTTAGTGGGCGGCCCACTCGATCTTGGAGATGTCGACGCCGTCTTTGTACATGTCCCACAGCGGCGACAATTCGCGCAGCTTGTTCACGGCCTCGCAGACTTTCTGCGCGGCGTAGTCGACTTCTTCCTCGGTGGTGAAGCGACCGAAGGAGAAGCGGATCGAGCTGTGCGCCAGCTCGTCGTTGCGGCCCAGGGCGCGCAGGACGTAGGACGGCTCGAGCGAAGCGGAGGTGCAGGCCGAACCGGACGAAACAGCGATGTCCTTGAGCGACATCAGCAGCGACTCGCCTTCGACGTAGTTGAAGCTCAGGTTCAGGTTGTGCGGCACGCGCTGGGTCTGGCTGCCGTTGACGTACAGCTCTTCGAGGTCCGAGACCTGCTTGAAGAAGCGGTCGCTCAGGGCCTTGATGCGCACGTTTTCAGCGGCCATTTCCTGCTTGGCGATGGCGAAGGCTTCGCCCATGCCGACGATCTGGTGGGTCGGCAGGGTGCCCGAACGCATGCCGCGCTCATGGCCACCGCCGTGGATGATGGCTTCCAGGCGCACGCGCGGCTTGCGGCTGACGTACAGCGCGCCGATGCCTTTGGGGCCGTAGACCTTGTGCGCGGAGAACGACATCAGGTCGACCTTGAGCTTTTGCACGTCGATCTCGACCTTGCCGGCCGACTGCGCGGCGTCGACATGGAACAGTACACCGCGCGAACGGGTCAGTTCGCCGATGGCGGCGATGTCGTTGATCGAGCCGACTTCGTTGTTCACGTGCATCAGCGAGACCAGGATGGTGTCGTCGCGCAGGACGGCTTCGACCATCGCCGGGGTGACGATGCCGTCTTCACCCGGCTCGAGGTAGGTGACCTCGAAACCTTCACGCTCGAGCTGGCGAGCAGTATCCAGGACCGCCTTGTGCTCGATCTTGGAGGTGATGATGTGTTTGCCCTTGGTCTGATAGAAGTGCGCCACGCCTTTGAGGGCGAGGTTGTCGGACTCGGTGGCACCGCTGGTCCAGACGATCTCGCGCGGATCGGCGTTGATCAGCTCGGCGACCTGGCGGCGGCCGTTCTCGACTGCTTCCTCGGCTTTCCAGCCGAACACGTGGGAGCGCGAGGCCGGGTTACCGAAGTTCCCGTCAACCAGCAGGCACTCGGCCATCTTCTGGGCGACACGGGGATCGACCGGCGTGGTCGCGGAGTAATCGAGGTAGATCGGCAACTTCATTGAGTATCTCCTATCAGGCGGTGGCGTCGCTCGTCGCTGCAATTTCAGTCGACGGCGGACGTCTCAATCTTGTCCAGCTGGGCAGTTCGGCCTGCGACACGGCGCAGGTCCTGGCGCTGGGCGACTTCCTGCACCTCGCGGCGCATGACGAGGTCAGCCAGGCTGATGCCACTGAGGAATTCATGGATCTGCTGGCTCAGGTCACACCACAGGTGGTGAGTCAGGCAGGTATCACCGGCGTGGCAATCCCCCAGGCCCTGGCAACGGGTGGCATCGACCGATTCGTTGACCGCGTCGATGACCTGGGCCACCTGGATGGTTTCCATGCCTCGCGACAGCTGGTAGCCGCCGCCTGGGCCGCGAACGCTGGATACCAGGCTGCTGCGGCGCAGCTTGGCGAACAGCTGCTCCAGATAAGAGAGGGAAATGCCCTGGCGCTCGGAAATATCGGCCAAAGACACCGGCCCCTGCTGCGCGTGCAACGCCAGGTCAAGCATGGCGGTCACGGCGTATCGGCCTTTGGTAGTCAGTCGCATGGCGTATGGGTACCACGGGAGTTACAGGATGTGTGCGAGTATGCGATTCCCGAGCATTTAAGTCAACTATAAGACCTAGTGCTTTAGTCGGGTATGCATGCGGGAGGCGGCCGCGAGTGTAGCAGACAAGGGGCGCGAGCACACGCCCCTTGTATCGGGCCGGCGCAATCAATGCGACCGAGTGTCGCCCTGCTTCAGCTCGACGCAGGCCTCGGCGAAGTCGTCGTCGGGCAGTGCCGGCAGCTCCTTGGCGCAGTAGTCACTGCCCATCCGGGTCAGCGCGCCACACATGCCCTCCAGGCGCTCGTCGACGGCCTGCAGGTGGTCGAGCATCTGGCCGATGGCGCGCGCCACCGGGTCCGGCATGTCGCCACTGACGCCATAGGCGTCGAAGCCGATCTTCTCGGCCATGGCCTTGCGCTTGGCCTCGATGGCGTCATCCTCGGTCTTGACGATGATCCGCCCCGGGATGCCTACCGCCGTGGCGCCGGCCGGCACCGCCTTGGTAACCACCGCGTTGGAGCCGATCTTGGCCCCGGCGCCCACGGTGAACGGGCCGAGCACCTTGGCCCCGGCACCGACCACGACGCCGTTTTCCAGGGTCGGGTGACGCTTGCCCTTGTTCCAGCTGGTGCCCCCGAGGGTGACACCCTGGTAGAGGGTCACGTCGTCGCCGATCTCGGCGGTTTCGCCAATGACGATGCCCATGCCGTGATCGATGAAGAAGCGCCGGCCGATGGTCGCGCCCGGATGGATTTCGATACCGGTCAGCCAGCGGCCGAAGTTCGACACCAGGCGCGCCAGCCACTTGAAATCGCGCTTCCACAGGGCATTGCCCAGGCGGTGCAGCCAGATGGCGTGCATGCCCGGGTAGCAGGTCAACACCTCGAAGGCATTGCGCGCGGCGGGGTCACGATGGAAAACACTTTGAATATCTTCACGCAGACGCTCGAACATCGTTCAGTCCTTCCGTTTATGCGGCTCGCCCCGGACAACTTTCTGGGTCTCGGTGAGGATGCCGCGCAAAATGCTCATTTCCGTACGCTCGACCGAGCTGCGCCCATACAGCCGACGCATGCGCGGCATCAGGTGCTTGGGCTTGGCAGGGTCGAGGAAGCCGATGTCCACCAGGGTTTTTTCCAGGTGGTCATAAAACAGCTCCATTTCGTCCATGGTCGCCAGTTCATTGGCGTCCGCCTTCTCGACCTTGGGCGCCGCGTCCGGCACCGCCAACGAGGCCATGCGCACCTCGTAGGCGAGCACCTGGACCGCGGCGGCCAGATTCAGCGAGCTGAAGTCGGGATTGGAGGGAATGTGCACGTGGAAGTGACATCGCTGCAGTTCTTCGTTGGTCAGGCCGGCGTGTTCGCGACCGAACACCAGGGCGATTTCTTCGCCGGCCAGGGCGTGCTCCACCGCCTTGGTGCCGCACTCACGGGGACCGATCAGCGGCCAGGGAATGCTGCGCTCGCGGGCGCTGGTGCCCATGACCAGGCTGCAGCCGACCAGCGCCTGCTCGAGGCTGTCGACCACCTGGGCGCCGGCCAGCACGTCGTCGGCACCCGAGGCGCGCGCCGAGGCATCGGCGGCCGGGAATTCTTTCGGCTGCACCAGCACCAGGCGCGACAAGCCCATGTTCTTCATGGCACGCGCAGCGCCGCCGATGTTGCCGGGGTGGCTGGTATTGACCAGGACAACACGAATATTTTGCAGCAAGGTGTCGTGCTCTCGGATGCAGAAAAAGGAGGGTTCGATCTTACAGAACCGACCAGCGTAACGCCATGAAAGCAAATGTGACACTTCTGTCGTCAAAGATTTCTGCTAGAATGGCCGGCTTTCCTCTTTAACATCTCCAGGTGACCTTCCCATGCAGCCTATGCTGAATATCGCCCTGCGCGCCGCTCGCAGCGCCAGTGAACTGATTTTCCGCTCCATCGAACGCCTGGACAGCATCAAAGTCGACGAAAAGCAGGCCAAGGACTACGTGTCCGAGGTTGATCGCGCCGCCGAGAAGGTCATCGTCGAAGCCCTGCGCAAGGCCTACCCGAACCACTCCATCCAGGGCGAAGAAACTGGCCTGCACGCCGGCACCGGCGAGGAAGGCAAGGACTATCTGTGGATCATCGATCCGCTGGACGGCACCACCAACTTCCTGCGTGGCGTGCCGCACTTCGCTGTCAGCATCGCCTGCAAATACCGCGGCCGCCTCGAGCACGCCGTGATCGTCGATCCGGTTCGCCAGGAAGAATTCACCGCCAGCCGTGGCCGTGGCGCCCAGATCAATGGCCGTCGCCTGCGCGTCAGCTCGCGCACCAGCCTGGAAGGCGCCCTGCTGGGTACCGGTTTCCCGTTCCGTGACAGCCAGATGGCCGACCTGGACAACTACCTGGGCATGTTCCGCGCCCTGACCGGCCAGACCGCCGGCATCCGCCGCGCCGGTTCCGCCAGCCTGGACCTGGCCTATGTCGCCGCCGGCCGCTTCGACGCCTTCTGGGAGTCGGGCCTGTCCGAGTGGGACATGGCCGCAGGCGTGCTGCTGATCCAGGAAGCAGGCGGCCTGGTCAGCGACTTCAACGGTGGCCACGAATTCCTCGAGAAAGGCCACATCGTCGCGGGCAACATCAAGTGCTTCAAGGCCGTGCTGACTGCCATCCAGCCGCACCTGCCGGAACACATGAAGCGCTAAGCGCCGATTGCGAGCACAAAAAAAGCACCTCTCGAGGTGCTTTTTTTGTGCCGCCGTTTTTAGTAAATCACCAGCGTGGGAGCGGGCTTGACCCGCGATCACCGGCAAAGCCGGTGCCATACACCGCATCGCGGGGCAAGGCCGCTCCCACGCTGTTCCTGCTAAATCAGCACAGTGCGAACAGTTCCATGAGATGAATCCGCAAAAGGCTCACTGCCCCGGCTGGTTCTGACTCAGGATCAGCTTGCCGTTCTTGTCCAGCGGGATGGTCGAGCCCGGCTCATGATCCATCTTCACCTTGCCGACCTGATCACCGATGGAATAGGTCACGTTGTAGCCCACGACCTTGTCGCTGATGTCATTGACCGTGTTGCAACGGGTTTGCGTGGTGGTGTAGGTGTCACGCTCTTGCATGCCTTCCTGCACCTTGTTGCCGGCATAGCCGCCGCCGACCGCACCGGCCACGGTGGCAATCTTCTTGCCAGTACCGCCGCCGATCTGGTTACCCAACAGGCCACCAGCGATGGCGCCGACCACCGTACCGGCGATCTGGTGCTGGTCCTTGACCGGCGCCTGGCGCGTCACGGTGACATCCTTGCAGACCTCGCGCGGCGTCTTCACCTGCTGCTTGATCGGCTGCACGTCGGTGACCTGGGCGTACTCAGGCCCCTTGTTCACCAAGCTGTAGGTCGCCACAGCACCTCCGGCAGTCACACCGACAGCACCCAGAACCGCACCCACCAGCATTGATTTGTTCACGTGAACCTCCTGATCGTACCCGCGGGCATAGGGCCCGCCTTCTCCCAGCCTTGGAGCAAAAAAAAAGGCGCGAGTTCAACACTCGCGCCTCTCTTTACGCCAGACGGCGTGGGGCGAAGCCCTACGGGCGCTCGTCCACACCCTCGGCCTTGACCGGCGGGATCAGGTCTTCGCTGCTCAGGTTCAGCCAGATCAGCACCACGTTGGCGATGTAGATCGACGAGTAGGTACCCGCCATGACGCCGATGAACAGCGCCAGGGAGAAGCCGAACAGGTTGTCACCGCCGAAGAACAGCAGCGCGGCGATGGCCAGCAAAGTCGATACCGAGGTGGCGACGGTCCGCAGCAGGGTCTGGGTAGTCGAGATGTTGATGTTCTCGATCAGCGAGGCCTTGCGCATCACGCGGAAGTTCTCGCGCACCCGGTCGAACACGACGATGGTGTCGTTGAGCGAGTAACCGATGATCGCCAGCACTGCCGCCAGCACCGTCAGGTCGAAGGTGATCTGGAAGAACGACAGGATACCCAGGGTCACCACCACGTCGTGGATCAGCGAGACGATCGCACCGACCGCGAACTTCCACTGGAACCGGAACGCCAGGTAGATGAGGATGCCGCCCAGGGCCAGGAGCATGCCGAGGCCGCCCTGGTCACGCAGCTCTTCGCCCACCTGAGGGCCGACGAACTCGACGCGCTTGACCGTGGCCGGGTTATCGCCACCGATCTTCTGCAACGCCTCGGCCACACGGTTGCCCAACTGCGGGTCATCGCCCGGCATGCGCACCAGCAGGTCGGTGGTGGCGCCGAAGCTCTGCACCACGGCATCGTGGAAGCCGGAGCCAACCAGCTCGGTACGCACCTTCTCCAGGTCCGCCGGGCGCTCGTAGGTGAGCTCGATCAGCGTGCCGCCGGTGAAGTCCAGGCCGAAGTTCAGGCCCTTGTGCCACCAGCTGAACAGCGCCAGCACGGTGAGGAGCACGGTGATGGCGAACGCGACATTGCGCACGCCCATGAAGTTGATGGTTTTCATCGCAGCTCCCTCAAACCCACAGCTTCTTGATGTCACGCCCGCCACAGGTCAGGTTGACCAGTGCGCGGGTCACCATGACGGCGGTGAACATCGAGGTGAAAATCCCGAGGGACATGGTGACCGCGAAGCCCTTGACCGGACCAGTACCCATGGCGAACAGGATGCCGCCGACCAGCAAGGTGGTCAGGTTGGCGTCGACGATCGCCGAGTAGGCGCGGTTGAAACCTTCGTGGATGGCGCGCTGCACCGACATGCCGGCGGCGATCTCTTCGCGGATCCGCGAGAAGATCAGCACGTTGGCGTCCACCGCCATACCCATGGTCAACACGATACCGGCGATACCCGGCAGGGTCAGCGTGGCCCCCAGCAGCGACATCAGCGCCAGCAGCAGGACCATGTTGCCCGCCAAGGCGATGGTCGCCAGCACGCCGAAGGCGCGATAGATGGCGATGATGAACAGCGAGACGAACAGCATGCCCCACAGGGATGCATCAATACCCTTGGTGATGTTGTCGGCACCCAGGCTCGGGCCGATGGTGCGCTCTTCGGCGAAGTACATCGGCGCGGCCAGACCACCGGCCCGCAGCAGCAGGGCCAGTTCGGAGGACTCGCCCTGGCCATTCAGCCCGGTGATGCGGAACTGGCTGCCCAGCGGCGACTGGATGGTCGCCAGGCTGATGATCTTCTTCTCTTCCTGGAAGGTCTGCACCGCGACTTCTTTCTCGACGCCGTCAACCACCTGTTTCTGGTAGCGGGTCACCGGCTTCTGCTCGATGAAGATCACCGCCATGCTGCGGCCGACGTTGCTGCGCGTGGCGCGGCTCATCAGCTCGCCGCCATGGCCGTCGAGGCGAATGTTCACCTGCGGGCGACCGTGCTCGTCGAAGCTGGCCTGGGCGTCGGTGACCTGATCACCGGTGATGATCAGGCCGCGCTCGACCGGAGCGGAGCGGCCGCCTTCGCGGAACTCGAACACCTCGGTGGTGGCCTTGGACGCGCCCGGCTCGGCACCGAAGCGGAACTCCAGGTTGGCGGTCTTGCCGAGGATACGCTTGGCTTCGGCGGTGTCCTGCACGCCTGGCAGCTCGACCACGATGCGGTTGGCGCCCTGGCGCTGCACCAGCGGCTCGGCCACGCCCAGCTCGTTCACACGGTTGCGGACGGTGGTGAGGTTCTGCTTGATGGAGTATTCGCGGATCTCGGCGACCTTGGCCTGGGTCAGTGCCAGGCGCAGCACGGCGAGCTCGTTGCGCTCGGTGGTGGTCAGGTCGAAATCACTGAAATTCTTGCGGATCAGGCTGCGCGCCTGTTCGCGGGTAGCATCGTCGGCGAAGCCCAGCATGATGCCGCCGTCCTGCTGCGGCAGGCTGCGGTAGCGGACGCGCTCTTTGCGCAGCAAGGTCTTGACCTCGCCTTCGTAGACTTTCATGCGCGCGGTCATGGCCTTGTCCATGTCCACTTCCAGCAGGAAGTGCACACCACCGGACAGGTCCAGGCCGAGCTTCATCGGGCTGGCACCCAGGTTGCGCAGCCACTGCGGGGTGGTCTGGGCCAGGTTCAGGGCCACGACATAGTCGTCACCGAGGGCCTTGCGCGCCACATCCTTGGCCGGCAGCTGGTCTTCCTGGTTGGTCAGGCGCACCAGCGCACTGCCCTTCTCGCCCAGGTTGCCGCCTTTGACGGTGATGCCGGCATCGGTCAGCGCCTTGGTGACGCGATCGAGGTCGGCCTGGCTGACATGCAGGGCGGAACTGGCGCCGCTGATCTGCACCGCCGGATCATCCGGGTAGAGGTTGGGTGCGGAATAAATGAAGCCGATCGCCAGTACCACCACGATCAGCAGGTATTTCCACAGAGGGTATTTGTTCAGCATCACGCCGCCCGTTCAAGACGCGGGGCGCTTTGCGCGCCCCGACTGGAAAAATGAAACCGGTAACTCAGATAGCCTTGAGCGTACCTTTTGGCAGGGTCGCGGCAATGGCGCCCTTCTGGAACTTCAGTTCGACGGTGTCGGACACTTCCAGGACCACGAAGTCATCGGCAACCTTGACGATCTTGCCGGCGATGCCGCCGTTGGTGACAACTTCGTCACCTTTCTGCAGGTTGCTCAGCAGGTTCTTCTGCTCTTTTGCACGCTTGGCCTGCGGGCGCCAGATCATCAGGTAGAAGATGACCAGGAAGCCGACCAGGAAGATCCACTCGAAGCCGGTACCGGCTGGGCCGGCGGCTGGGGCTGCTGCGTCCGCGTAGGCGGCGGGGATAAAGAAGCTCATTGGGCTCTCCTAATGGAATTTTCTAATAATGGTTGCGAACAGTCAGTCCAAAGGCGGAACGGGAAGCCCGCGCTTGGCGTAGAAGGCGTCGACAAAGGCGGCCAATTTACCCTGTTGAATAGCCTCGCGTAAACCGGCCATCAAGCGCTGGTAATGGCGCAAGTTGTGGATGGTATTCAGCATGCTGCTCAACATTTCGCCGCACTTGTCCAGGTGGTGCAGGTAGGCGCGGGAGAAGTTGGTGCAGGTGTAGCAATCGCAGGTCGGATCCAGCGGCGATTCATCGTGGCGATGGAACGCGTTGCGGATCTTGATCACCCCGGTATCGACGAACAGATGGCCGTTGCGCGCGTTGCGCGTGGGCATCACGCAGTCGAACATGTCGACGCCGCGGCGCACACCCTCTACAAGATCTTCCGGCTTGCCTACCCCCATAAGGTAACGAGGTTTGTCAGCCGGCATCTGCGCGGGCAGGTAGTCCAGCACCTTGATCATCTCGTGCTTGGGTTCGCCCACCGACAGGCCGCCGATGGCCAGGCCGTCGAAGTCGATGTTGACCAGCGCTTCCAGCGAGCGCATGCGCAGGTCCTGGTACATCCCACCCTGAACGATACCGAACAGCGCCGCGGTGTTGTCGCCATGGGCGTTCTTCGAGCGCTGGGCCCAGCGCAGCGACAGCTCCATCGAGGTGCGCGCCACGTCGTGCTCGGCCGGGTACGGCGTGCACTCGTCGAAGATCATCACGATGTCCGAGCCCAGGTCGCGCTGGACCTGCATGGACTCTTCCGGCCCCATGAACACCTTGGAACCGTCCACTGGCGATGCGAAGGTCACGCCTTCCTCCTTGATCTTGCGCATGGCGCCCAGGCTGAACACCTGGAAACCACCGGAATCAGTGAGGATAGGGCCTTTCCATTGCATGAAATCGTGCAGGCCGTTGTGTTTCTTGATGACCTCGGTGCCCGGGCGCAGCCACAGGTGGAAGGTGTTGCCAAGGATGATCTCGGCGCCGATGGCCTCGATGTCACGCGGCAGCATGCCCTTGACCGTGCCATAGGTGCCCACCGGCATGAAGGCCGGGGTTTCGACCGTGCCACGGGGGAAAGTCAGCCGGCCGCGACGGGCCTTGCCGTCGGTGGCCAGCAGTTCGAACGACATTCGACAGGTGCGACTCATGCTTGATCCTCTGGGCCGCGTGGCGCCGGATTGCGGGTGATGAACATGGCATCACCGTAACTGAAGAAGCGGTAACCGTTCGCGACCGCCGCCGCGTAGGCGGCCATGGTCTCGGGGTAACCGGCGAAGGCCGAGACCAGCATCAGCAGCGTGGACTCCGGCAGGTGGAAGTTGGTGACCAGGCAATCGACCACATGGAACGGCCGGCCGGGGAAGATGAAGATGTCGGTGTCGCCGCTGAACGCCTTGAGCTCGCCATCGCGCGCCGCGCTCTCCAGCGAACGCACGCTGGTGGTGCCCACGGCGATCACCCGCCCGCCACGGGCGCGGCAGGCCTGCACGGCATCGACCACATCCTGGCCCACTTCGAGCCACTCTTTATGCATGGTGTGGTCTTCGATCTTGTCGACCCGCACCGGCTGGAAGGTGCCCGCCCCTACGTGCAGGGTGACGAAGGCGCGTTCAACGCCTTTGGCGGCGATCTTTTCCAGCAGCGCCTCGTCGAAGTGCAGGCCGGCGGTGGGCGCGGCCACGGCGCCGGCGCGCTGAGCGTAGACGGTCTGGTAGCGCTCGCGGTCGGCGCCCTCGTCGGGGCGGTCAATGTACGGCGGCAGCGGCATATGGCCGACGCGCTCGAGCAGCGGCAGCACCTCTTCGCTGAAACGCAGCTCGAACAGCGTGTCGTGGCGGGCGACCATCTCGGCCTCGCCACCGCCGTCGATGAGGATCTGCGCGCCTTCTTTAGGCGCCTTGCTGGCACGCACATGGGCCAGCACGCGGTGGCTGTCGAGCACGCGCTCGACCAGCACTTCCAGCTTGCCGCCGGAGGCTTTCTGGCCGAACAGCCGCGCCGGGATCACCCGGGTGTTGTTGAACACCATCAGGTCACCGGGGCGCAGGTAGTCGAGCAGGTCGGTGAACTGCTTGTGGACCAGTTCGCCGCTGGGGCCGTCGAGCACCAGCAGGCGGCTGCCATGACGCTCGGCCAGTGGATGGCGGGCAATCAGGGAATCGGGGAGTTCGAAGGAAAAATCGGCGACGCGCATGATGATGTTCGGGTTCGACAGGGCCGGGAAGTTTAGCCCAATGCGTGAAAATTGACCATGAAAGCCGATTGACCGCCTTGGGCGACCTCTCTATACTGCGGCGCCACAAGCCCTGATGGCGGAATTGGTAGACGCGGCGGATTCAAAATCCGTTTTCGAAAGGAGTGGGAGTTCGAGTCTCCCTCGGGGCACCAAGATCCAGAAAAAACCGACCTTATGGTCGGTTTTTTTGTGTCTGGCATGCCAGGGTGCTAAGAGGCAGCTGCTTTACCGCCTCTAGCCAAGTCTTGCGACACTCCTGACTGCACAGAAAATCACACTTAGTGCGATTTACCGTAGCGCCACAGCATTGACTTCACGTTACCAGCCGCACAGGGTAAGTGACTTCTAGCCCCATCGGAACATTCCCTGTGCCACTAAGCCATCGCCCCGTTCAGCCTGCCGATATCGCCACGCTCTGCGGCTTCCCTCAAAGCCCGGACGAACTCTTCTACATGTTCCCCAAAGCCACCTACCCGCTCACACCCGCGCAGCTGAGCGAAGCCATCACCCTGCGCAGCGGTTCGACTGTCATCGAGGCCGATGGCGTGATCGTTGGCTTCGCCAATTTCTACAAAGCCGAACACGGCGGCGTCTGCGCATTGGGTAATGTGGTGGTGGCGCCGGCTGCGCGGGGTCAGGGGGTGGCACGTTATCTGGTGCAGTGCATGATCGGCCTGGCTCGCGAAGAGTTCGCAGCGCGGGAGGTCTGGGTATCGTGTTTCAATCACAACACCGCAGGGCTGCTGCTTTATCCACAGCTGGGTTTTGTACCGTTCGGGATCGAGGAGCGGCGGGCGCCGGATGGAAGCCGGGTGGCGCTGGTGCAGATGAAGCAGGTGTTGGGCTGAGGTTGATATGGTTTACCGGTGTGCAGTGTGGCCTGGATTGAGGCTGCGTTGCAGCCATCGCGGGTCAAGCCCGCTCCCACGCTGACGATGCTCGCAATTCTACTCACCGTGCGACAGTGCAGTACAAAAGACCGGGTGCAAGGAATCTGGCTGGACTAGCCATCTGTAGTGCGCAAGCGTGCGGCCTGGACATGGGACTGGGCTCGAATGATTTCATCTGCGTCACCTTCGGCCAGTACCTGTGACAGGTATTCCTGAATCGCTGCCTCTGAATCCAGTAGATCCGCAACCTTGAATGACGTCAGTTCACTGGTCATGCTCGACTTCCTGAAAGTGAATGGGTCATGAGCCTAAACCATCGCCGCGAGGGACGTTTCTCCGCTTGATGTAGGCATCTTCTTAAGCACTGATCAGAAAAACCACGTTACACCCTGCGACGAATCCCAGCGAACCTTAACCCCTCCCGCGACGTCGGAACCTGCATCCCCGCTTCGAGGTTCCCCCAACGTGAAAGCCCTCCTCGCCCGCAAGTACCGCCTGGTGGTCAAGACCTTCGGCTACATCGGCTGGTCGCTGTTCTGGCTGCTGATCTGGGACGTGCTGGTCACCATCGACTTCATGCTGTTCTTCAACAGCAAGTTCAGCCTGCCGCTGATCCCGCTCACCCTGCTGGGCTCGGCGCTGGTGGTGCTGGTGAGCTTTCGCAACAGCAGTGCCTACAACCGCTGGTGGGAGGCACGCACCTTGTGGGGGGCGCTGGTGAACAGTTCACGCAGTTTCGCCCGGCAGGTGCTGACGCTGGTCGACGACCCGGCTGACGGGCCGAACCCGGTGAAGGCGACCTTGCTGCGCCGGCACATCGCCTATGTGAACTGCCTGGCCGCCCACCTCAAGAACGAGAAATGCCCGGACGAGCTGATGGCCTTCATACCGCCCGGCGAGTTCGAACGGCGCAATCGCTCCAACAACTTCGCCAACGACATCCTCAGCGGCTCGGCGGCACTGCTGGCCCAGGAATACCAGGCCGGGCGGCTGGACAGCATTCGTCTGGCGCGCCTGGAGTCGACGCTGGTGGACCTGTCCAACGCCCAGGGCGGGATGGAGCGGATCGCCAATACGCCGCTGCCCTACCCTTATGTGTACTTCCCACGGCTGTTCATCACGCTGTTCTGCCTGATCGTGCCGGTGGGGCTGGTGGAATCGCTGGGCTGGTTCACGCCGCTGGCCTCGACCGTGGTCGGCTTCATGCTGCTGGCGATCGAACGGATCGGCACGGACCTGCAGAGCCCGTTCCGCATCAGCGAGCATCAGATCCCGATGGACACGATCTGCGAGACCATCGAACGCAACCTGGAGTCGATGCAGCGTGAGGCGCAGTGTACAGCCAGCGTGCCTTGAGCGCCCGGCCCCTGCCTACCCCCGCCGTGCGTACTCCCGACACCCTTCCCAACCGATCCCGCTCTGGGCCGTGTGCTGCAACAACCACTCCAGCGCCGGCTGGGCCTTGGGCAAGCCGTCACGGAACTGGATCACCCCCTTGCGCCACAGCAGCATCAACGTCAGCACCCGCTGCGCCGAGGCCTCGGCGGTCAGCGGCCCGTCATCCTGGGCATCGATGTCCCACAGAGAAACCCGCAGTTGCTGGCTGTCCAGGAACGCTTCGCCATCGGCGCGTCGCTGGCCATAGGGCGGACGGAACAACGGTACATACTGTTCGGCCAAGTCGGCCTGCACCCGCGCCTGGCTGCGTCGCAGTGAGTCCTGCCAATCCTGCCACTGGGCATGAGAGCGGTATTCCCAGCCCTGGATACCCACGCACTGGCCGGCATACAGATCGCCCAGCGGGCCGGCATCGCGGCGTTGCTGCAGGCGATTGCCGAGCACGAAGAAAATCCCATCGAGCTTCTGCCGACGCAGGTAGTCAGCCAGCGCATCGGTGCTACCGCCCTGAGGGGCAGGGCCGCTGACGAAGGTCAGCAGGAACATCCGGTCATTGAGTTCCTCGCCATTGCGCTCACGATCGGAGAGCTTGGCCACTTCGCTGGTGGTCTGCGGGAACAGCGCGGCCTTGCGCAGTTGCTCATCCAGGTAACGGGTATGGAACTGATGACTGGGCTCTACCCACTCGGTGTAGAACGAGCCGACATCATCGGCGAAAACGGCCGCCTGCGTGCGTAGATCCGCCATGGACTCAACCGGGTAGCAGAACGAGGCATCCTGCTCGCAGCTCTGCTGCGCCTGTTGATAACTGGTCCACAGGCGCTGCCACAGACGAGCGCGCACGGCCCGCACGACGCTCAGGTTGACCTGGCGCAGGCCAAGGCGGCTCTTCAACGCCGGCTCGTCGAGCATCTCGCTTTCGTGCAGCACCCGGGCAAACGACAGGATTTCCGCCCGCGACGCAACATCGAACAGCGTCGGGCTGTTCAGCTGCTCGGGCCACAGGTCACGGTCGAAACTGACGAAATTCGCCGGGGCCGCCTGCGCACCCAGGCTCAGCAGCCCGGCGAACAGGGCAAACGCGATACGCACGATGTGCATTCTCCTTGAAGGCATGCCGCGCACTATAACGCGACGCCCGCCGCTTGCCTGTGGCGATGTTCGCTGACTATCGTCGCCATAGTTTGGCGTTGCGCCGGCAGCCCCGTAGAATTCGCCCGACGATTCCAGGAGCCGACCCGATGCTGACGGTGATTTCCCCCGCCAAGACCCTCGACTACGACACCCCGCCGGTGACCCAGCGCCACACCCTGCCCCAGTACCTGGACGATTCCCAGGAACTGATCGTGCAACTGCGCGAGCTGTCGCCAGCACAGATCGCCGAGCTGATGCACCTCTCCGACAAGCTCGCCGGCCTCAACGCCGCGCGTTTCGGCAGCTGGACCCCCGATTTCACCCCGGCCAACGCCAAGCAGGCACTGCTGGCGTTCAAGGGCGACGTCTACACCGGGCTCGATGCCGAAAGCCTGGGCGAGGACGATTTCAGCTATGCCCAGGATCACCTGCGCATGCTCTCAGGTCTGTACGGCCTGCTGCGCCCGCTGGACCTGATGCAACCCTACCGCCTGGAAATGGGTACCAAGCTGGCCAACGCCCGCGGCAAGGACCTGTATGCCTTCTGGGGCACGCGCATCAGCGAGTGGCTGAACCAGGCGCTGGCCGACCAGGGCGACGACGTGCTGCTGAACCTGGCCAGCAACGAGTACTTCAGCGCGGTGAAGAAAAGCGCCCTGAAGGCACGGGTGATCGACGTCGACTTCAAGGACCTGAAGAACGGCCAGTACAAGATCATCAGTTTCTATGCCAAGAAAGCCCGCGGGATGATGAGCCGCTTCGTGATCCAGGAGCGGGTCAACGACCCGGAGCAGCTCAAGCGCTTCGATGCGCAGGGCTACTACTACAGCGCGGAGCAGTCCAAACCCGACCACCTGGTATTCCTGCGCGATCACGCTGAGGGCTGATTTTTTCAGCGCCGCTTTGCAGCTCATCGTGGGGCAAGCCCGCGATGAGCCCATCAGCCCTGCAACGGGGCACGCTGCAAAAAGCCATCAGCCAAAATTCCAGCGTCAATAAATCATCAGCCACATCCTTATCGCAAAACGCCATAAGACCGTTCGTAGTTTTTTGACGATTTTTGAAAAATATTTTCGCATGCTGGCATATAACCATCCCCCTGCGATTTCGCCCTTTATATACGGGGATGAAACTGTGGCGTGCCATCACATTGAAAGTATTTCCCTCTGAAAAAATATTTAGAAATCTTTCACCGTGGCGGAACCGCCCCAGGAACTTCTGCTACGCCCAATGGCTCATAGCACCCGTAACGAGTTTCAAGCGCTGAGCGTGAGAAATGACTTACAGATGACAAAGGGCCGCTATTCACAATCGGCCCCACAACTTCAACGGCGGTACAGGAAGTGCCTGAAGCCATTATCCATGCAGGAGAGAAGCGCCCCTAAAATTCGTCCTAGTGGTTGATTTCAAAGGATTTATCCACTTGAAAGAACAAGCACAGCAATTTGCGAATGGCGATTTGCAATAAAGACGGCTGCATTTCAGGGCACGCCTTTTAAATATTGGCCTTTGACTGCCAACTTTGAGTGCATAACTTTTTGCGCTCCGGATTTATTCATGCCTGCGTTCGGTGAAGTGTCAATTCGCCACGGATCCGTACGCCCGAATACTGCTGGTCAATCAACCCGGTCGGCTCTTCGCTGAAGGGCTGGCGTGATAAACACACGAGGTGAATGCGATGCGTATCAGCATCTTTGGTTTGGGTTATGTGGGTGCAGTCTGTGCCGGTTGCCTGTCGGCACGAGGCCATGACGTGATTGGGGTGGACGTGTCCAGCACCAAGATCGACCTGATCAACCAGGGCAAGTCGCCCATTGTCGAACCGGGCCTGGAAGCTTTGCTGCAGCAAGGCATCACCAAAGGCCGCCTGCGTGGCACCACCGACTTCGCCGAAGCCATCCGCGCCAGCGATGTGTCGATGATCTGCGTCGGCACGCCGAGCAAGAAGAACGGCGACCTGGGCCTGGAGTATATCGAGTCGGTGTGCCGCGAGATCGGCTACGTGCTGCGCGACACCGACCGCCGTCACACCATCGTGGTACGCAGCACCGTGCTGCCGGGCACCGTCAAGAACGTGGTGATCCCGATCCTCGAGGACTGCTCGGGCAAGAAGGCCGGTGTCGATTTCGGCGTGGCGGTCAACCCCGAGTTCCTGCGCGAAAGCACCGCGATCAAGGACTACGACCACCCACCAATGACCGTCATCGGCGAACTGGACAGCGCCAGCGGCGACGTCCTGCAAGCCCTGTACGAAGAACTCGATGCCCCGGTGATCCGCAAGCCGATCGAAGTGGCCGAGATGATCAAGTACACCTGCAACGTCTGGCACGCGACCAAGGTCACCTTCGCCAACGAGATCGGCAACATCGCCAAGGCGGTCGGCGTCGATGGTCGCGATGTGATGGACGTGGTCTGCCAGGACAAGGTGCTCAACCTGTCGCAGTACTACATGCGCCCCGGCTTCGCCTTCGGTGGCTCGTGCCTGCCCAAGGACGTGCGCGCCCTCACCTACCGCGCCTCGAGCCTGGACGTGAAGGCGCCGCTGCTCGACTCGCTGATGCGCAGCAACGAGTCCCAGGTGCAGAACGCCTTCGACATCATCGAAAGCCACGACAAGCGCAAGGTCGCCCTGCTCGGCCTGTCGTTCAAGGCCGGTACCGACGACCTGCGCGAAAGCCCACTGGTGGAGCTGGCCGAGCGCCTGATCGGCAAGGGCTACCAGCTGGACATCTACGACCAGAACGTCGAGTACGCCCGGGTGCACGGCGCCAACAAGGAATACATCGAATCGAAGATTCCGCATGTGTCCTCCTTGCTCAACGCCAACTTCGAGCAGGTGGTGAACGACGCCGACATCATCGTGCTGGGCAACCGTGATGAGAAGTTCCGCGCCCTGGCCCAACAGGCACCGGCCGGCAAGCAAGTGATCGACCTGGTCGGCTTCATGAGCAAGCCGACCTGCACCACCAGCCGCACCGAAGGCATCTGCTGGTAAACCCGGTCGGGCGGCGCGTCCCTCCCCAGCGCGCCGCCCTCCCCACCCCGAATTCTCGACGGATGCCGAACATGCAAAGGTTCCAGACAGTGCTGTTGCAGTGCGCCGGCTGGCTGCTCTACATGAGCCTGCTCATGCTGATCGCCCTGGCCCTGCCCAGCGATATCTTCGATTCGCAGTCGAAGCACTTCATCTTCCTGGTCGGCGCTGTCGGCATCTGGCGCTACTCCATGGGCGCCACCCATTTCATCCGCGGCATGATCTTCCTCTACCTGGTCTACCCATACCTGCGCCGCAAGGTGCAGAAGCTCGGCAAGGCCGCCGACCCGTCGCATGTGTACCTGATGGTCACCAGCTTTCGCATCGATGCACTGACCACTGCCCAGGTGTACAGCTCGGTGATCCGCGAGGCGATCGACTGCGGCTTCCCCACCACGGTGGTCTGCTCGCTGGTGGAGAAGTCCGACGAGCTGCTGGTCAAGAGTCTGTGGGCCAAGTACAACCCGCCCGGACACGTCACCCTGGACATCGTGCGCATCGCCGGCACTGGCAAGCGCGATGGCCTGGCCTATGGCTTTCGCGCCATCTCGCGGATGCTCCCGGACGACAACGCCGTGGTGGCGGTGATCGACGGCGACACCGTGCTGGCCGAAGGCGTGGTACGCAAGACCGTGCCGTGGTTCAAGCTCTACCCCAACGTCGGCGGCCTGACCACCAACGAGTTCTGCGAAGTGCGCGGCGGCTACATCATGAGCGAATGGCACAAGCTGCGCTTCGCCCAGCGCCACATCAACATGTGCTCCATGGCCCTGAGCAAGCGCGTGCTGACCATGACCGGACGCATGTCGATGTTTCGCGCCAGCGTGGTGACCAACCCCGAGTTCATCGCCGACGTCGAAAGCGACTCGCTGATGCACTGGCGACTGGGCCGCTTCAAGTTCCTTACCGGCGACGACAAGTCCAGCTGGTTCAGCCTGATGCGCCTGGGCTACGACACCTTCTACGTACCTGACGCGGCGATCAACACGGTGGAGCACCCGCCGGAGAAAAGCTTCGTCAAGGCCAGCCGCAAGCTGATGTACCGCTGGTACGGCAACAACCTGCGGCAGAACTCCCGCGCCCTGGGCCTGGGCCTCAAGCGCCTGGGGCTGTTCACCAGCATCGTCCTGCTTGACCAGCGCGTGTCGATGTGGACCAGCCTGCTGGGCCTGACCGTGGCGGTGATCGCCAGCTTCAAGTTCGGCCTGCAGTTCCTGCTGGTGTACCTGCTGTGGATAGGCATCACCCGCCTGATCCTCACCATCATGCTGCTGTGCTCGGGGCACAACGTAGGCCCCGCCTACCCGCTGATTCTCTATTACAACCAGATCGTCGGCGCGGTGATGAAGATCTACGTGTTCTTCCGCCTCGACAAGCAGTCCTGGACCCGCCAGCCCACTGCCCTCAAGCGCGACCTCGCAAGTTTTCAACAATGGTTCAACACCTGGTCCTCGCGGACCATGACCTTCTCGGCCGCGAGCATCTTCGTCGCCGTGCTGTTCATGGTCGTGTGAGCCCCCGGATCGGATAACAGGAACGAATATCGCCATGAATACCGCCGTGAACGTCAACGTCGTGCATGAATCCGAAGCGCAGCGCCAGCATGCCCGGGTGCGCATTCCCGCCAAGCTGCGCTACCTGGACGGCAACCGCGAGCCGCACGAGGTGAAGGTTGACGACCTGTCCGCCGGGGGCCTGTCCTTCCATGCGGCGAAGCCCCTGGCCGAAGGCGAAGTGCTGCGCGGCCGCCTGCAGTTCGTGGTCGACAACCTCGGCCTGTCGATGGACGTCGAGCTGCTGGTACGCACCAGCAGCCGCGACACCGGCCGCACCGGCACCGAGTTCCAGAACCTGGAGCCACGCGACATCGCCACCCTGCGCCATATCATCACCAGCCACCTGTCCGGCGAGCTGATCAGCGTCGGCGACGTGCTCAGCACCCTGCAGCGCGACAACTTCACCAAGGCGCGCAAGCAGAAGGACGGGGGCTCAGGCCTGTCCGCCTTCGGCCGCCTGCGCGCGGTCACCGTCACCGCCGGGGTGTTCGTGGTCGGCCTGGTGGCCTTCGGCTTCGTCGCCAAGTCGCTGTATGGCCTGTACTTCGTCAGCCATGCCGAGGCCGGCGTGGTCGCGGTGCCCACCACCAATGTCACCATGCCCCGCGATGGCAGCGTGCAGAGCCTGGTGGAAAACGGCGCGAGCGTGGCCAAGGGCGCGCCATTGGCAACCTTTAACACCAGCATGCTCGATTTGCTCAAGGGCCACCTGGACGACTCGCAACTGGAGCCGGCCAAGGTCGAGGAGCTGTTCGGCAAGCAGCTCTCCGGCACCCTTACCAGCCCGTGCGACTGCGTAGTCTCGCGCCAGTTGGTGGATGACGGCCAGTACGCCAGCAAGGGCCAGCCGGTGTTCGCGCTGATCCCGCGCACCAGCACCCCGACCATCGAGGCGCGCTTCAGCTATCGCCAGTTCGATGAAGTGAAGCCGGGCACCCGGGTCAACTTCCAGATCGCCGGCGAGGATGAAGTACGCAGCGGCCGGATCACCGGCAGCTCGAGCCTGGACACCGACAACCTGGCCTCCGATATCCGCGTGCAGATCAAGCCCGACGGCGGCCTGCCGGCCGAACTCGCCGGCCGCCCGGCCTCGGTCAACAGCGACCGTGGCCCGTCGCTGAACTGGCTGATCGACAAGGCCGTGGCCCGCGGGCTGTAAGAGGATCGGATAATGACCAGCAGACACCCCGATATCTGTGGGAGCCGGCTTGCCGGCGATCGAGTGCGCAGCACTCGCCCAGCGGATGCAGCGCCTGCACTGGCCTCTCGCCGGCAAGCCGGCTCCCACAGGGACAGCTTGCGCCTGGGGGCATGCGCCCTGGCCGCCGCCATTACCCTGGCCGGCTGCGCCGGCCTGCCCGACCAGCGCCTGGCCAACGAAGCGCTCAAGCGCGGCGACACCGCCACCGCCGAACGCAACTACAAGGCCCTCGCCGACCTCGGCTACAGCGACGCCCAGGTCGGCCTGGCCGATATCCAGGTCGGCACCCGCGACCCGGCCATGCTCAAGCAAGCCGAGGCCACCTACCGCGCCGCCGCCGCCACCTCGCCCCGTGCCCAGGCGCGCCTCGGCCGCCTGCTGGTGGCCAAGCCCGACAGCACCCAGGCCGAGCGCGAAGAGGCCGAGACCCTGCTCAAGCTCGCGGCGCGACAAGGTGAGACGAACACCCTGATCCCGCTGGCGATGCTCTACCTGCAATACCCGCAGAGCTTCCCCAAGGTCAACGCCCAGCAACAGATCGACCAGTGGCGCGCCGCCGGCAACCCCGAAGCCGGCCTGGCCCAGGTGCTGCTGTACCGCACCCAGGGCACCTACGACCAGCACCTGGGCGAGGTGGAGAAGATCTGCAAGGCCGCGCTGTCGACTACCGACATCTGCTACGTGGAACTGGCCACCGTCTACCAGAAACGCGCCCAGCCCGAGCAGCAGGCCGCCCTGCTTGAGCAGCTCAAGGCCGCCCATGCCCGCGGCACCGTGCCGGCCACCCGGGTCGACAGCGTCGCCCGCGTGCTGGCCGACCGCAGCCTCGGCCAGACCGACGAGAAGACCGCCAAGGACCTGCTCGAGCAGGTCGCACCGGCCAACCCGGCATCCTGGGTGAGCCTGGCGCAGCTGCTCTACGACTTCCCCGAACTGGGCGACACCGACCAGTTGCTGGCCTACATCGACAAGGGCCGCGAAGCCGAGCAGCCACGCGCCGAACTGCTGCTGGGCCGCCTGTACTACGAAGGCAAGACCGTGCCGGCCGATGCGGCCAAGGCACAGGAGCACCTGCAGGCTGCCGCCGACGCCGGCGAGGTCAGCGCCGACTACTACCTCGGCCAGCTGTACCGCCGTGGCTACCTGGGCCAGGTCGAGCCACAAAAGGCCGTCGACCACCTGCTCGCCGCCGCCCGTGGTGGCCAGAACAGCGCCGACTACGCCCTGGCCCAGCTGTTCAGCGAAGGCCACGGTATCCGCCCGGCGCCGACCAATGCCTGGGTGTTCGCGCAGCTCTCCCAGGCCAACCCGACCCCACAGTCGGCCGAACTGCTGCAACAGCTCGACCAGCAGCTCACGCCCGACCAGCGCAGCCAGGCGCAAACCCTGCTGGCGCAGGAAAAGCAGGCGCGCGGCAGCATGGCCCAGGGCGCCAACAGCACCCTGGCCATCGAAGCGCTGCAGGACGAGAAAGAAGAAGTAGACGCCGAGGACTCGCTATGACGCTCAACCCCTTCGTGAAAGCCGGCATCGGCCTGGGCTTCGCCCTGCTGTGGTCGATGCCGACCCTGGCCGCCGAGACCGCGCAGAAGAACTTCGGCCTCGACGTGAAGATCACCGGCCAGTCCGAGGACGACCGCGACCTGGGCACCCGCTCCGGCGGCGATGTCAACGGCCTCGGCCTTGACCTGCGCCCCTGGGTGTACGGCGAGCGCGGCAACTGGAGCGCCTTCGCCATGGGCCAGGCGGTGGCCGCCACCGACATCATCGAGACCGACACCCTGCGCCAGAACGACGACGGCACCACCAGCGACAACGGCGACGACAGCCGCAAGCCGGACAAGAGCTACCTGGCCATGCGCGAATTCTGGATCGGCTACAGCGGCCTGACCCCCTACCCCGGCGAGCAGCTGCGCTTCGGCCGCCAGCGCCTGCGCAGCGACGACGGCATGTGGCGCGACACCAATATCGAGGCGCTGAACTGGACCTTCGACACCACCCTGCTCAAGGCCGACCTCGGCGTTGCCCAGCGCTTCAGCGAATACCGCACCGACCTCACCGAGCTGGCCCCCGAAGACAAGGACCGCACCCATGTCTACGGCAACGTTGCCACGCAATGGACACCCGGCCACTGGGTTGGCCTGCGTGCCCACCACAGCCATGACGGCGGCAGCCTGAAGCGCCCCGGCGAAACCGTCGACGCCCTCGACAAGACCCGCACCGGCGACCTCACCTGGCTGGGTCTGGAGGCCAACAGCGACGCCTACAACTGGCGCAACGACCACACCGTCAACTACTGGGGCAGCGTCACCTGGCTGACCGGCGACCGCGACACCCTCAGCAGCCAGGCAGTCGGCAACGATCAGGTCGCCACCGGCAAGCAGAGCGGCGACGTCAACGCCTGGGCCACCGACCTCGGCATCCGCCTGCGCCTCGACCCGCAGTGGCAGGTCGGCGCGGCCTACGCCCGAGGCAGCGGCGGCGGTGGCAGCGACGGCTCGAACAACTTCGAGCAGACCGGCCTTGAGAGCAACCGCTCCAACTTCACCGGCACCCGCTCGCGCGTGCACCGCTTCGGCGAGGCGTTCCGCGGCGAGTTGGGCAACCTGCAGGCGGCCACCCTGTTCGCCTCCTGGCAGCTGCGCGACGACTACGACGCCAGCTTCATCTACCACAAGTTCTGGCGCGTCGACGGCAAGCAGAACATCGGCTCCAGCGGCATCAACGCGGTGGTCGACGACGGTGGCATCAGCCGCCCGCTGGTGCAGGGCGAAAAAGACCTCGGCCAGGAAATGGACGTGGTCGTGACCAAGTACTTCAAGCAGGGCCTGCTGCCGGCCTCGATCAGCCAGTCGATCGACGAACCGTCGGCCCTGGTGCGGCTGCGCGCCGGTGTGTTCAAGCCGGGCGACGCCTACGGCAAAGAAGCCGACTCGTACATGCACCGCGCCTTCGTCGACGTGATCTGGCGCTACTGAGGCCGGGAGAGGATAGCCATGAACCTGCACCCGAACCTTCGCCACAGCCTGCTCGCCAGCGCCCTGCTGCTGGCCGGCGGCCTTGCCCAGGCCGCCGAGCCCGAAATGGCCAAAGGGCTGCAACAGGCCAAGACCTATACCGTCTCCAGCGCGCCGATCGAGCCGCTGAAGATGGACCCGCCCAAGCTGCCCGACCTGTCCGGCTACACCGCACAGGCCGTGCAGCAGAAGATCGACCGCCGGCACAAGGGCAAGGTCAGCGTGCGCCGCATGCTTCAGGAGGACACCCTCAAGGAGTTCATCGGCGGCGACAACAAGGGCGCCGAATGGGTCCGCCGCCAGCACGGCATTCCCCAGGCGATCTTCGTCGATGACGGCCACGTCGACCTGGTGGAGCTGAGCAAGAAAGTCCCCAGCCAGTACCTGCGTGAAACCGCGCCGGGCGTATACCTGGCGCGCCTGCCGATCGTGGTCGGGCGCAAGGGCGTGCTGGAGATCGACGGCAAGGTCAAGGAACTGCGCCTGTCCGAGGAAGGCGGTTCGTTCATCGTCAACGACGGCAAGCTGTTCGTCAGCGATACCCAGGTCACTGGATGGCGCGAGCAGGCCAATGGCCCGGCGACCTTCCGCAAGCCCGACGAATTCCGCCCATTCCTGCTCAGCTGGGGCGGCACCGAGACCTACATCGTCAACAGCAAGATGGCCAGCTTCGGCTACGCCAAATCCAAGTCCTATGGCGTGAGCATCTCGCAGTACACGCCGAACATGGCCAAGCAGATGGGCCGCCCGGAACCCACCGGCTGGATCATCGGTTCCGAGTTCAGCGACATGTGGTACGGCTTTTATTGCTACGAAACCCAGGACTTCTTGATCAAGGACTCGACCTACCGCGACAACATCGTCTACGGCATCGACCCCCACGACCGCTCGCACCGCCTGATCATCGCCGGCAACACCGTGTACGGCACCAAGAAGAAGCACGGGATCATCGTCTCCCGTGAGGTCAACGACAGCTGGATCATCAACAACAAGAGCTACGACAACAAGCTCTCGGGGGTGGTGATCGACCGTAACAGCGTCAACAACCTGATCGCCTACAACGAGATCTACCGCAACCACACCGACGGCATCACCCTGTACGAGAGCGGTGACAACCTGATCTGGGGCAACAAGCTGATCAACAACCGCCGCCACGGCATCCGCGTGCGCAACAGCGTGAACATCCGCCTGTACGAGAACGTCGCCATGGCCAACGGCCTGGTGGGCGTGTACGGCCACATCAAGGACCTGTCCGACACCGACCGCGACATCGCCCTCGACCCGTTCGACACCAAGGTGTCGCTGATCGTGGTCGGCGGCGAGCTGGCGGCCAACGGCTCGGGCCCGCTGTCGATCGATTCGCCGCTGTCGGTGGAGTTGTACAAGGTGTCGATGCTGATGCCGCGCAAGGCCAACGGCATCAGCTTCAACGGCGTGCTCGGCGAGCGCCAGGACGAAATCCTCGACCTGCTGGTGCGCCAGCAGAAGGCCGTGCTGATCGACCCGGTCGAACGCCAGACCGAAATGATCGACTAAGGAAGCCCAGACCATGACTCCACACCTGATGAAACTGCTGGGCCTGTCCGCCGCCCTCCTGGCCATCAGCCAGGGCGTGCGCGCCGAAGACGTCAAGGCGCCGACCTTCAGCGCCGAACCGTGCTGCCAGCTGTGCCCCGAGGCCCACGACGCCAGCCGCTACACCACGCGCTACCAGCAGAACTTCACCACCCTGGTGCAAGCCCAGGGCGACTGGCTGTTCCGTACCCGTGAGGACCTGCGCACCGAATTCGACACCACCCCGGGCGGCTACAAGCGCCTGCAGCAGGTGCACGACGCCTTCAAGAAGCGCGGCGTCGAGCTGGTGGTGGTGTACCAGCCGACCCGTGGCCTGGTGAACCGCAACATGCTCAACCCCGAGGAAAAGGCCGCCTTCGATTACCAGAAGGCGCTGCGCAACTACCAGGCCATGCTGCAGCGTTTCGCCAGGATGGGCTACAACGTGCCCGACCTGTCGCCGCTGACCAACGAGCAACTGGCCGCCGCCGACCAGGGCAAGGACTTCTACTTCCGCGGCGACCAGCACTGGACGCCCTACGGCGCCGAGCGCGCGGCAAAGATCGTGGCCGACACGGTGCACAAGATGCCGGCCTTCGAAGGCATCCCGCGCAAGGAGTTCGAGACCAGGAAGTCCGGGCGCATGGGCAAGACCGGCACCCTGCACAACGTCGCCGGCCAGCTGTGCGGCACCAGCTATGCGGTGCAGTACATGGACCAGTTCGCCACCGAACCGAAGGGCGCCGCCGGCGGCGACGACCTGTTCGGCGATTCGGGCAACGCGCAGATCACCCTGGTGGGCACCAGCCACAGCGGCAAGAACTACAACTTCTCGGGCTTCCTCGAGCAGTACATCGGTGCCGATGTGCTCAACGTCGCCTTCCCCGGGGGCGGCCTGGAAGGCTCGATGATCCAGTACCTGGGCAGCGAGGAATTCCAGAACAACCCGCCGAAGATCCTGGTCTGGGAGTTCTCGCCGCTGTACCGCCTCGACCAGGAAACCATCTGGCGGCAGATCCTCGGCCTGCTCGACGATGGCTGTGACGATCGCCCGGCACAGATGAGCGCCAGCGCCACCCTCAAGCCCGGCAAGAACGAGCTGATGGTCAATGGCAAGAACGGCGTGATCAAGGACCTGGTCAACCGCAACCACCAGCTCGACATCAAGTTCGAGGACACCTCGGTGAAGGTGTTGCAGGCCACCCTGTGGTACCTCAACGGCCGCCACGAGGACATCAAGATCGAGAAGCCCGAGACCTCCGACACCGACGGGCGCTTCGTCTTCCAGATGCGCGAGGACGAAGACTGGGCAGGCCAGAACCTGCTCGCCCTGGAGGTACAAGGGCCAGAAAGCGGTACGCAGAAAGTCGAAGCCAAACTCTGCAAACGCAACAACTTCGCCAGCCCCGCGCAGCACACCGCGCAAGCTGGCCAGTGAGGCGACCATGACCACCATCAGCAGCAAGACCGCACCCGCCCTGCTCGCCCTCGCCCTGTTCGGCGGCGCGGCGCAGGCCGCGCTGGTGCCGCCCCAGGGTTACTACGAGGGCATCGAGAAGCTCAAGACCGGCGACGGCAATTTCCGCTGCGAAGCCGCGCCCAAGCCCTATACCGGCGCGCTGCAGTTCCGCAGCAAGTACGAAGGTTCGGACAAGGCCCGGGCGACGCTCAATGTCGCCTCGGAAAAAGCCTTCCGCAAATCCACCGAGGACATCACCACCCTCGAGAAAGGCGTCAGCAAGATGGTCGGCCAGTACATGCGCGATGGCCGCCCGGCGCAGCTGGACTGCGCCTTGACCTGGCTCGACACCTGGGCACGGGCCGATGCGTTGATGTCCACCGATTACAACCATACCGGCAAGTCCATGCGCAAATGGGCCTTGGGCAGCATGAGCGGCTCGTGGCTGCGCCTGAAGTTCTCCAACTCGCAGCCACTGGCGGCGCACCGCGCCGAGGCCGAGCAGATCGAGAAATGGTTCGTGCGCCTGGCGCGGCAGACCGTGCGCGACTGGAGCGACCTGCCGCTGGACAAGATCAACAACCACAGCTACTGGGCGGCCTGGTCGGTGATGGCCACCGCCGTCGCCACCGACCAGCGAGAGCTGTTCGACTGGGCGGTGAAGGAATACAAGGTCGGCGTCAACCAGGTCGACGAGCAGGGCTTCCTGCCCAACGAGGTCAAGCGCAAGCAACGCGCCCTGGCCTACCACAACTACGCCTTGCCGCCGCTGGCGATGATCGCCAGCTTCGCCCAGGCCAACGGCGTGGACCTGCGCAAGGAAAACAACTTCGCTCTGCAGCGTCTCGGCGAAGGCGTGCTGGCCGGTGCCCGCGACCCTGTTCATTTCAACACCCGCGCCGGCGTGAAACAGGACCTCAAGGATCTGAAGATCGACAGCAAGTACGCCTGGCTCGAACCGTGGTGCGCGCTGTACCAGTGCGTCGGCGACACCCTCGAGCGCAAGCATGACATGCAACCGTTCAACAGCTTCCGGCTGGGGGGTGATGTGACGCGGGTCTACGACCCGAGCGCGGAACAGAAAAAGTAACGCGATCCCTGTGGGAGCCGGCTTGCCGGCGATGCAAGGCAAAGCCTTGCCCTGCGATGGCCGGGGCCGGCAAGCCGGCTCTCACAGGGGACTAGGTTGCCTTCCAGCTTTTTGTTGGGGGGTTTGGGGGGCGCTGTGCCCCAGGTGCTGTGCATAACTAGGAGAACCGGGATGGTCTTCTCGTCCAACGTGTTCCTGTTCCTGTTCCTGCCGGTTTTCCTCGGCTTGTACTACGTGAGCGGGAATCGCTATCGCAACCTGCTGCTGCTGGTTGCCAGCTACATCTTCTACGCCTGGTGGCGGGTGGACTTCCTCGCCCTGTTCGCCGGGGTCACCCTGTGGAACTACTGGATCGGCCTGAAAGTCGGCGCCGCCGGCGTGCGCACCAAGCCCGCGCAGCGCTGGCTGCTGCTCGGCGTGGGCGTCGACCTGTGCATCCTCGGCTACTTCAAGTACGCCAACTTCGGCGTCGACAGCCTCAACGCGATCATGACCTCGATGGGGCTGGAGCCGTTCATCCTCACCCACGTGCTGCTGCCGATCGGCATCTCGTTCTACATCTTCGAGTCGATCAGCTACATCATCGACGTGTACCGCGGCGACACTCCGGCCACGCGCAATCTGATCGACTTCGCGGCCTTCGTGGCGATCTTCCCGCACCTGATCGCCGGCCCCGTGCTGCGCTTCAAGGACCTGGTCGACCAGTTCAACAACCGCACCCACACCCTGGACAAGTTCTCCGAAGGCTGCACCCGCTTCATGCAGGGTTTCATCAAGAAGGTGTTCATCGCCGACACCCTGGCGGTGGTCGCCGACCACTGCTTCGCCCTGCAGAACCCCACCACCGGTGATGCCTGGCTCGGCGCCCTGGCCTACACCGCGCAGCTGTACTTCGACTTTTCCGGCTACAGCGACATGGCCATCGGCCTGGGCCTGATGATGGGCTTCCGCTTCATGGAAAACTTCAAGCAGCCCTACATCAGCCAGTCGATCACCGAATTCTGGCGGCGCTGGCACATCAGCCTGTCGACCTGGCTGCGCGACTACCTGTACATCACCCTGGGCGGCAACCGCAAAGGCACCTTCAACACCTACCGCAACCTGTTCCTGACCATGCTGCTGGGCGGGCTGTGGCACGGCGCCAACTTCACCTACATCATCTGGGGCGCCTGGCACGGCCTGTGGCTGGCCATCGAGCGCGCGCTGGGGCTGGACACCAATCCACAGCGTTTCAACACGGTGAAATGGGCCTTCACCTTCCTGCTGGTGGTGGTCGGCTGGGTGATCTTCCGCGCCGAGAACCTGCACGTGGCCGCCCGCATGTACGGCGCCATGTTCAGCTTCGGCGACTGGCAGCTGTCGGAAATCAACAGCGCCCAGCTCACCGGCCTGCAGGTCGCCACGCTGGTCGTCGCCTACCTCAGCCTGGCGTTCTTCGGCCTGCGTGATTTCTACCGCAACGCCAAGCCAACGCCAAAGGCAACGCCCGTGCAAATCAACGCCGACGGGTCGGTGGGGCTGGACTGGACGCGGATCATGACCCGCGCCCTGGTCCTGCTGCTGTTTGTCGCCTCGGTGCTCAAGCTCTCGGCGCAGAGCTACTCGCCTTTCCTCTACTTCCAGTTCTGAGGCCCCGATCATGAACCGGACACTTCGCATCACCTATTCGCTGTCGTTCATGGGCCTGCTGGTCGGGTTGGGCGCATGGTCGGTCGGCGGGCTGGAAAGTTTCAACCGCACCGGGCAGATGACCCTGCTCGACGGCAAGCTGGCCAAGGCCGCCGAAACCCACTACGACGAGCAGTTCCCGATCAAGCGCGTCGGCACCAACCTGTGGGCCGCGCTGGACTTCAAGCTGTTCAACGAAGGCCGCCCCGGCGTGGTGCTGGGCCGCGACCAGTGGCTGTTCACCGACGAGGAATTCAACCCCACCGCCGGCGCGCAGCAACAGATGCAGGACAACCTGGCCCTGGTGCGTGGGGTGCGCGACGCACTGCAACGCCAGGGCGTGCAACTGGTACTGGCGATCGTCCCGGCCAAGGCCCGCCTCTACTCCGAATACATCGGCAAGGAGACGCCGGCCAGCCTGCACGACGACCTGTTCAACCAGTTCCACGCCCAGGCGCGCCAGGCCAATGTGTTCGCCCCCGACCTGCTGGCGCCGCTGGAGCAGGCCAAGGCCCGCGGCCAGGTATTCCTGCGCACCGACACCCACTGGACGCCGATGGGCGCCGAAGTGGTTGCGCAATCGCTGGCCGAAGCCGTCGACCGCCAGCAGTTGCTCACCGGCGAGCCACAGGCGTACATCACCGAGGCCGGCGCCAGCGCGCCGTACAAGGGTGACCTGACCAACTTCCTGCCGTTGGACCCACTGTTCAGCAACCTGCTGCCCACTCCCGACACCCTGCAACAACGCAAGACCCACCCGGTGCAGGCCGAGGGCGGCGAAGGTGGCGACGCGCTGTTCGACGACAGCCGCATCCCGGTGGCGCTGGTGGGCACCAGCTACAGCGCCAACCCGCACTGGAACTTCCTCGGCGCCCTGCAGCAGGCCCTGCGCAGCGACGTCGCCAACTACGCCGAAGACGGCCACGGGCCGTTGCTGCCAATGCTCAAGTACCTGCAAAGCGACGCTTTCAAAAACGCCCCGCCACAGGTCGTGGTGTGGGAATTCCCCGAACGGTATCTGCCAATGAAGAACGACCTCAGCGCCTTCGATCCGCAGTGGATCGCGCAGCTGAAGAACTCCCGCAAATCCGAAGAAAACCTGGCCCTGTCGTCCAACCGGACGGACCACTGAAGATAGAGAGGAACACGCACATGACCACCAAGACTTCCATTGCCAAAGCCCTCACCCTCGCCGCCGGCCTGACCCTGGCCTCGATGCAGGCCTTCGCTGGCGCCGATGCCGCCCTCTATGGCCCGAGCGCGCCGAAAGGCTCGACCTTCGTGCGCCTGTACAACGCCGCCAGCAGCCCCACCGCCGCCAGCGTCGGCAACACCCAGATCAAGCAGGTCGGCGCCCAGGCCAGCAGCGACTTCAGCTTCCTGCCCGGCGGCGACTACACCGCCCAGGTCGGCGGCAAGAGCGTGCCGGTCAAGCTGGCCGCCGACAAGTACTACACCCTGGTCAACAACAGCGGCGGCAACCCGCAGCTGATCGAGGAGCCACCGTTCAAGAACAAGCAGAAGGCCCTGGTGCGGGTGCAGAACCTCAGCGACCAGCAACTGACCCTGAAGACCGCCGACGGCAAGACTGAAGTGGTCAAGCCGGTGGCGGCCAAGGGCCGTGGCGAACGTGAAATCAATCCGGTCAAGGTCAACCTTGCCCTGTATGCAGGCGACAAGAAAGTCGGCGACGTCAAACCCGTCGCCCTGGAGCGCGGCGAAGCGGCCGTGCTGTATGTCACCGGTTCCGGCAACAGCCTGTCGCCGGTGTGGGTAACTCGCCCCGTGGCTAGCAACTGATCCCCCTGCCTCTAAAACGACTATTGGAGAAACATGATGATCCCGGTAATTCTTTCTGGTGGTAGCGGTTCGCGTCTGTGGCCTCTGTCGCGCAAGCAGTTCCCCAAGCAGTTCCTGGCCCTGACCGGCGAACACACGCTGTTCCAGCAGACCATCGAGCGCCTGGTATTCGATGGCATGGACACCCCCATCGTGGTCTGCAACAAGGACCACAAGTTCATCGTCCAGGAGCAGCTAGGTGCGCTGAAGCTGGAAACCCAGGCCATCCTCATGGAGCCGTTCGGCCGCAACACCGCGCCGGCAGTGGCCATGACCGCGATGAAGCTGGTCAACGAAGGGCGTGACGAACTGATGCTGGTGCTCCCGGCCGACCACGTGATCGAGGACCAGAAGGCCCTGCAGCGGGCCCTGGCCCTGGCCACCGTGGCCGCCGAGCGCGGCGAGATGGTGCTGTTCGGCGTGCCGGCGACCAAGCCCGAGACCGGCTACGGCTATATCCGCTCCAGCCAGGACGCGCTGCTGCCCGAGGGCGTGGCACGGGTCGCGCAGTTCGTCGAGAAACCCGACGAGAAGCGCGCCAACGAGTTCGTCCGCGCCGGCGGCTACTTCTGGAACAGCGGCATGTTCCTGTTCCGCGCCAGCCGCTTCCTCGAGGAGCTGAAAAAGCACGATCCGGATATCTACGACACCTGCCTGCTGGCGCTGGAGCGCAGCGACGAAGACGCCGATGTGCTGAGCATCGACGAAGCCACCTTTGCCTGCTGCCCGGACAACTCCATCGACTACGCGGTGATGGAGAAGACCCAGCGCGCCTGCGTGGTGCCGCTGTCGGCCGGCTGGAGCGACGTAGGCTGCTGGTCGTCGCTGTGGGATGTGCACGAGAAGGACGACAACGGCAACGTGACGAAGGGCGACGTGGTGGTGCAGGACAGCCACAACTGCATGATTCACGGCAATGGCAAGCTGGTGTCGGTGATTGGCCTGGAGAACATCGTGGTGGTCGAAACCAAGGACGCCATGATGATCGCCCACAAGGACAAGGTTCAGGGGGTCAAGCAACTGGTCAACACGCTGGACGCCCAGGGCCGCAGCGAAACCCAGAACCACCTGGAGGTCTACCGCCCCTGGGGCTCGTACGACTCGGTGGACATGGGCGGGCGGTTCCAGGTCAAGCACATCACCGTCAAGCCGGGCGCCAGCCTGTCGCTGCAGATGCACCACCACCGCGCCGAGCACTGGATCGTGGTGTCCGGCACCGCTGAGGTGACCTGCGACGAGAACGTGTTCCTGCTGACCGAGAACCAGTCCACCTATATCCCCATCGCCTCGGTGCACCGCCTGCGCAACCCAGGCAAGATCCCGCTGGAGATCATCGAGGTGCAGTCCGGCAGCTACCTGGGCGAGGATGACATCGAGCGCTTCGAGGATGTGTATGGGCGCACCTCGACGCCGGTGGAGCGTGGGGTTTCGGTGAAGACCATCGCGCAGT